>JBFHFI010000024.1:0-18706 GCA_041583675.1 Butyrivibrio sp.
AGATATTTGGAAATAAGACTTGTTAATAAAACAATTGTAAATATACTGCAATGAAAGGGATTCTTTTTATTAAATTCTTGCAATAGAATTATATAGTGGTAAAATAATTGAGAAAGGGAAGAATATTATGACGAGAAAAGAGCGAGCCAAATTGGTTACTGAGCGATTAGATGAATACTATTCTACAGATTTAAAATGTTATCTTAATCATGAAAATGCTTGGCAGTTATTATTTGCGACTATTTTAAGTGCACAATGTACGGATGCAAGAGTAAATAAGGTAACGGAAAAATTATTTGTGAAATATTCTAGCCTTGAAGATTTTGCCAATGCAGAGATATCAGAATTAGAACAAGATGTAAGGCAGACTGGCTTTTTTCGAAATAAAGCACGAAATATAAAAGCATGTGCCAATGAATTAATACAACGACATGGAGGAGAAGTTCCTCGTGATATTGAGAGTCTTACTTCTTTAAGTGGAGTAGGGAGGAAAACAGCAAATGTTATACGAGGTAATATTTTTCATGATCAGAGTATTGTTGTAGATACGCATGTGAAAAGGATTTCTAATAAATTGGGACTTACTACGCAACAAGACCCTGTGAAAATTGAGATGGATTTAATGAAAGTAGTTCCAAAGGATCATTGGATTCTATATAATATACAAATAATTAGATTAGGAAGAACAATATGCATAGCGAGAAGACCTCGGTGTAAAGAGTGCTTTTTAAAAGACTTATGTAAAACAGGGGTGAAGATAAATGATTAATACTTATATTGCTTTGGATATTGAAACAACGGGATTTCATCCGGAGAAAGATAATATAATTGAAATAGGTGCATTAAAATATGTAGAAGGTATTGAAGTAGAAAGATTTGAGACTTTTGTGAATCCCAACAGACCTATTCCAGATAAGATTATAGAAATAACTGGAATCACAGATGAAATGGTTGCAAATGCACCCTATATACAAGATGTGGTAAAAGAGTTTTATGAATTCGTAGAAAATTATCCAATTTTAGGACACAATGTGATTTTTGATTATTCTTTTTTGAAAAAGGCGTTGGCTGAGAATGGTTTTGAATTTGAGAGAGAGGGGATTGATACTTTAAAAATGGCAAGATATATTTTGCCCCATCTCTCAAGCAAGAAATTAGAATATTTATGTGAATATTTTGAGATTAAAAATGTACATCATAGAGCACTTGCGGATGCTTATTCAGCATCAGAGGTGTATAGAAAATTACTTGATTTAACGATGCGAGAAGTTAGACTGGAGCAGTTGAATTATAAAGTTCCTAAATCTTCACCAATAACCAATAGACAAAAAGAATACTTGAATAGTTTGATTGTTCGATATAAAATTGACTTTACATTGGATATTCAAACATTAACAAAAAGTGAAGCCTCTAGAGAAATAGACAAGATCATATCTTGTTTTGGAATACAGAGGTAAATTAATATTGGTTCATTTCTTGAAGCTTTTTAAGAATAGAAGGCTTTAGAATAGAATTAATGGATTGAGCAACTTTTATTAAACGGTCAATTTCATCGTGACGATTCATTTGTAAGTAAATATTGGCTAACATATAATAATTACGACTTACATCTGTATGAATGGTTATCCCATATTCAAGAACAGAAATGGCTTCTTGTGTCATATCTAGAGCCAAAAGGCGTTCCGCCCATTTGGCAAGAGTGTTCACAAGTATACTATAGTTAGAATCATATTCAGTTAAGGCAGGAAGATTAGCTGGGCCATATTTAAGCTTTAAATCCGTATTGGTAATGCCTGTTAGATTAATGATTTTCTGGGTAGAAAGAACGGATACAAGTTCTTGATATTCGGTGATGTAGGGATCATCTATTGGATTCATAGGAAGAGAATCAATAGGGATGTGAAGATAATTAAGATATGTAATATCTTGTTTTCTAACAGTATTTGCTTCAGCTTCCTGAGTCCAGAACTGTTCTGACTTTTCATTATAGAGTCTATCATCTTTTTTTCTTTCATATAGAATCAATCCACCAATAATAATGGTGCATATTAAAATTATAGGACCAAAAGAGCTCATAGAAATACCTCGCTTTATGGTAGAAAGGATTACAAATATGTTAAATAATAAGAAACTTATTCGTGCAATCACAATCGTACTTATTGTATTACTTGTATTAGGAATGGTTATTCCTGCATTAATTTCATCTCTAGGATAAATATAACTTTTTTTTAAAGATATGGCAAGCTTATGATAGGTAATAGTTGGAAAATATTGGTATTTATGATAAAATACTTAAAAATATTACTTGGGGGTTTTATATGTATTCAGCAAAAGTTTCAAGCCCTATTTTAAAAAGAAGTGTCATAAATTTAATCCAAAGAGGACCTAGAACAGGAATAGATTGTTCAGTTTTCCCTATAAATGAAGATTCGTATATTTTAAGTGCAACAGCAGTATCGATGACAGATAATCCAGTAGGTCCTAATTTGGCGGTTATAAAAGCTTCGAATAATATATGGGCATCGGGAGGAACTTTGCTTGGAATAGAATCTGCCTTTCTTTTAAATACAGAGTATAAAGAAAAAGATTTAAAAGTCTTAACAAGAAAAATATTATCCTCATGTGAATTATGTGGAACATATCTAGCAGGAGGACATACAGAAGTTAGTGAAAATATAAAAGAAAATTGTATTACGGTAACTTCCATTGGAAAGATAGATGGGCAAGCAACACTGGTAAATCGAGCAGAAGTTGGAATGGACCTTATTGTTACAAAATGGATTGGATTGGAAGAAATTGCTATGATTATGGCCAATCCGGAGAAATCTTCAGAGTTGAAATCAAGATTTTCACAAGAGTATTTAAAGATAACGTTAGAATTTTTGAATTGGATTCCAATACAGAATGAAGCAGCAGTCGCGATCAAGCATGGGGTAAGAGCCATGCACGATATTTCAGAAGGTGGCATATTTTCTGCTTTATGGGATCTTGCAGAAAGTGCAGGAGTGGGTATAGAAGTAGACCTTAGAAAAATTCCTGTACTGCAAGAAATTATTGAAATATGTTCTTATCTGGATATAAATCCATATAAAATGAGATCATCAGGAAGCTTGTTAATAGCATGCGAGAATGGATTAGATATGTTAGAAGCTTTAGAATCTGAAGGGATTTCAGCGTCCATTATTGGAAAGATTACAGATAATAATAAAAAAATAATACAAAACGATCAAGAGATTAGATATTTGGACCGTAATTAAAAGTAATCTATTTATTAGGAGGATAGTATGAGAGAAGAAATATTAACGATATTAGAAAAAAATAGTCGAATTGATTTAAATGATTTAGCGGCTTTAATGGGTGTGACAGCTGTGGAAATTGCAAATGAGCTTGCGGATATGGAACAAGAGCATATTATTTGCGGATATCATACATTGATTAATTGGGATAAAACAGATGAAGAAAAAGTAACTGCATTGATAGAAGTGAAAGTTGCACCTCAAAGGGGCATAGGATTTGATGCGATTGCAGAGAGAATCTATAATTATAGTGAAGTACATGCCTTGTATCTTATGTCAGGAGGATTTGATTTTACAGTTATTATTGAAGGAAAGACAATGAAAGAAGTTGCCTTGTTTGTATCTGATAGATTAGCTCCATTGGAATCTGTTCTTAGTACTTCTACACATTTTGTTTTGAAAAAATATAAAGATCATGGAACTGTATTATATATTCCAGAAAATGATGAAAGGATGTCGGTTACCCCATGAGAAATCCATTATCAGACAAAGTAGTTGAAATACAACCATCAGGAATTAGAAAATTTTTTGATATAGTAAGTGAAATGAAAGATGCAATTTCATTAGGAGTTGGAGAGCCTGATTTTGATACTCCTTGGAGAATTCGTGAAGAGGGTATCTACTCACTGGAAAAGGGAAGAACTTATTATACGAGTAATGCAGGTCTTAAAGAATTAAGACAAGAAATTTGCCTTTTTCAAAAAAGAAAATATAATATTGCTTATCAATATGATACGGAGACTTTGGTAACGGTAGGAGGAAGTGAGGCAATTGATCTCGCATTTCGTTCCATGTTGAATCCAGGAGATGAAGTTATTATTCCTCAGCCAAGTTATGTATCCTATGTTCCATGTGCTATTTTAGCAGATGGAAAACCTGTGATTATTAATCTTCAAGAGAAAAATGAGTTTAAATTAACAGCAGAGGAATTAATAGAAGCAATTACACCCAAGACAAAAATATTAGTAATGCCATTTCCTAATAATCCAACAGGGGCTTATATGAACAAAGAAGAACTTGAAAAGATTGCAAAGGTAATTATAGAGAATGATATTTATGTCTTGTCAGATGAGATTTATTCAGAATTGACTTACTGTGGCGAGCATTGTTCGATTGCTTCTCTTGATGGAATGAAAGAGCGCACAATTGTAATTAATGGCTTTTCTAAATCTCATGCAATGACTGGTTGGAGATTAGGATATGCTTGTGGACCGGAAATTATATTAAAAGAAATGATTAAGATACATCAATTTGCAATTATGTGTGCACCTACAAATAGTCAATATGCTGCGATAGAAGCGCTTCGTCATTGTGATGAGGAAGTAAAAAAAATGACTATGGAATATAATCAAAGAAGAAGATTTTTGATGACAAAGCTACATGGAATGGGAATTGAATGTTTTGAACCTTTTGGAGCATTTTACATATTTCCGAATATTGCGAAATTTGGAATGACTTCGGATGAATTTGCTACTGAATTTTTATTGAAAGAAAAAGTTGCAGTGGTTCCAGGAACAGCATTTGGAGAATCGGGAGAAGGATTTGTACGTATTTCATATGCGAGTTCATTAAAAAACCTTAAATTGGCAATGGATAAATTAGAACATTTTATAAAAAATCTAGATTAAAAGCATAAAATAAATTGAATTTTAGAATGGTGAAGGTGGATAAGTTGTTAAATGTAGTGTTATTTGAACCAGAAATGCCGGCTAATACCGGAAATATAGGAAGAACTTGTGTGGCAACAAATACAAGATTGCATTTAATTGAGCCTTTGGGATTCCAGATTAGTGATAAAATGGTAAAAAGAGCCGGATTAGATTATTGGGATAAACTTGATTTAACAATATATACTGATTTTGAAGATTTTAGAAAAAAAAATCCGGGAGCTAAAGTATATATGGCCACAACCAAAGCTGCGAAAGCATATACGGATGTAGAGTATGAATCGGATTGCTATTTAATGTTTGGGAAAGAAAGTGCAGGAATCCCTGAGGATGTTTTACAAAAAAATCAAAAAACTGCAATTAGAATACCAATGTGGGGTGATATTAGATCTTTGAATTTATCAAATTCGGTCGGAATAGTACTTTATGAAGCATTGAGACAAAATGATTTTTTGGGTTTGAAAATGGAAGGGAAACCACGCACGTTTAAATGGGAACTATAAATCGAATGTGTTACGGGGACTTTTAGCTCTAGGAAGTGCAAAAATAAATTCGGTTCCAACGCCTTCGGTGCTTACGACATCTATATATTCTTTATGAGAATTAATAATTTCTTTTACAATGGACAGGCCTAGGCCTGTTCCTTTTTTATCTTTACCGCGAGATAGGTCAGTTTTATAAAAGCGATCCCATATTTTTGAAAGGCTTTCTTTTGGAATTCCAATTCCAAAATCCTTTACGGAAATAAGAACCTTATCATTTTTTTCGTTAGCAGAAATAATAATACTTGATTCAGAGTGGCTGAATTTGATTGCATTATCAATCAAGTTATAAATAACTTGTTGTATTTTAAGTTGGTCACCTTGAACATGTAGATGTTTAGAAGAAAAGACGAGTTTGAAAGTTAATTTCTTTTTTTCACAAATCCCTTCAAAAGTTTCAACAGTAGTTTTGATTACGTGAATAATATCAAAATCAGTTAAGTCTAGGACCATACCATGATCTGTAATATTATTCATGGTTAATAAATTATTTGTGAGTTTTGTGAGTCGTTCTGTTTCTGTAATTACAATTGTAAAGTATTTGTCCTGCATTTCTACAGGAATCGTTCCATCAAGCATAGCTTCTAGATATCCCTTTATAGAAGTAAGGGGGGAACGAAAGTCATGAGAAATATTTGCGATAAATTTTTTCTGGTATTCATTGAGATTATTAATTTCAGAAGCCATATAATCAAGAGAATCGGATAAACGACCAATTTCATCATTTCGATGTAGATTAATTTTAGGAGAAAAGTCACCTTTGGCATAGTGGGCTGTAATATTTGTGATTTTTGAAAGTGGAATATTAATATACATAATATAGATTAAAATGAAAATTCCACAAAATAAAAAGACGATTAACATAGAGATATAATTATAATTAAAAAGTTCATTTGATTCAGTGGCTATTACAGAGATGGGCTTGCTTAATACAATATAGCCACGTTTGGTATAACTGTAATCAACAGGATAAAAAACACTTAAATGATCGCTGGCATATAAGTTATAAAAATTATTAATCATATAGTGTTCACTACCGGTAGTAGTAGGATCAAAATCTTGAAGAAAAGAAGTTGCAGAGCTACCAGTATTTAATACAATGGTGCCATTTGTAGAAATTAGCATTACATCACTATCTACGTATAAACTAACAGCGGATAGTTGCTTATCTAATTCGTCAAGGGATGTGAGTCCGGCATAATAATTTTTTGCATATTTTGTAGCAAGATAATTAGCCTCTTGATAAAGAGATTGTGTTTCATTATTCAAGTGATTGTGGTAAGTAAGGGAAGAGACTAAATATGAAATCGTTATAAAGCTTAGAACCATAAAAGCAATAAAGCCGATAATATATTTATAAATTAATTTATTTTTCATAATAGATCTTCCCTTCTTATTCTTTATTTTCTAGTCTCGAATTTATAACCAATACCCCAGACGGTACCTAAACTCCATTTTTCGTGATCATGAATTTTTTCCCTTAAACGTTTGATATGTACGTCGACAGTTCTTGTGTCACCAATATATTCATATCCCCAGATGTGATCTAATAATTGCTCTCGTGTAAATACTTGATTAGGGGAGGCCGCAAGAAAATAAAGTAATTCCATTTCTTTTGGTGGCATTTCTACTTGTTTGCCCATATAAATAACGGAATAGTTATTCATATTAATGATTAAGTCTTGAAATTCAACAAAGTCTCCTGAATGAACATCTTCAGGGGATTTTTGGGGAGAGCTATATCTTCTTAAAACAGCTTTGACTCTTGCTACTAATTCTTTGGAGTCAAAAGGTTTAATAATATAATCATCAGCACCTAATTCTAAACCTAATACTTTATCAAAAATTTCACCTTTTGCTGAGAGCATAATAATGGGAATATTGCTTTCTTTTCTTAATTCGCGGCAAACTTGATATCCATCTATACCTGGAAGCATAAGGTCTAAAAGCACGAGATTGGGATGGAAGTTGGAAAAAGAGGTTAATGCACTTTCTCCATCATTTACAATTAAAGTTTCAAAGCATTCTTTGGTTAAATATAATGAAATGAGTTCTGCAATATTTTCGTCATCATCTACAATTAATATTTTTTGTTTGTCAGCCATAGGGTATATCCTCCTGTTATTTGAATTCTATGATTGTTACACCATAATCGCCTTCGCCAAAAGCGCCTTGTCGATATGATTTTACATGTTTTTGGGAGCGAAGATAATCCCATACAGCATTTCTTAAGACACCAGAACCTTTACCATGAACAATTCTAATGGGTGAAATATGTGTTAAAAAAGCATCATCCAAGTATTTATCAAGATTCATAATTGCCTCATCCTTGGTCATTCCAATAAGATTAATCTCAGAAGACATGGATGCGGCTTTGTTCATTTTAAGTTTTCCTAAAGAAGAACTTTTATTGCGTAATTTATCTTCATAGTTTTTTTCTTGAATAATTTCCAAATCACGAATATGAACTTGGGAATGAAGGATTCCCATACTTACAGTGAGTTCACCTTTTTGATTGGGGAGAGTATGTACAGTTCCGTTTAGATTAAGGCTATGCACAAAAACAGTATCTCCAATATGGAAATCTTTAAAATCATGAGATTTGGAAGGTGCTGAGGTTTTTGTTTTTTTCTTAGAAGCTGTTTTATCCATTTTTTCTTTTAAAAGTCGACGCTGTGTTTCCATTTGAGCAACGGTCATACCAGAAGCATTGGCTTTATTAAGTTTGCGAATGGCTTCATCAGTGGTTTCTTTTGCTTCTTTTAGGATGGCAGAGGCTTGTGCATTGGCTTTTTCAATAATATCGTTAGCACGTTCTTCTAATCGATCTTGTTTGGCCTTTAAAGATTCATTAAGGGATTTGATTTCTAATTTGTGCTTTTGAATTTCATTACGTTCTTTTTCAATTGTAAGACGACTTGCTTCAAGTTCAGAAATCACTTCTTCAAAAGATTGGTCTTGTTGGTTAATGGAGAGACGGGCATCGTCAATAATGTGGGAAGGTAATCCTAATTTACCAGAGATGGCAAAGGCATTACTTTTACCAGGGATTCCAATTATAAGACGATATGTTGGAGCTAAAGTGGCAAGATCAAACTCGCAACTAGCATTTTCAACCTCTGGGGTAGAGAGAGCATATATTTTCAATTCACTGTAATGGGTAGTGGCAGCGGTAGTAACTTTTAGTTTTCTTAAGCTGGTCAAAATTGAAATGGCTAGGGCGGCTCCTTCGGTTGGGTCAGTACCGGCACATAATTCATCAAAAAGAACGAGGCTATCAGAATCAGCGTATTTCAAAATAGTAACAATATTTTTCATATGAGAGGAAAAGGTTGATAAGCTTTGTTCAATACTTTGTTCATCTCCAATGTCTGCAAAAACATTTTGAAAAATAGATAGTTTGGAATGCTCAAAGGCTGGAATATGAAGACCGGATTGAGCCATTAAAGTAAAGAGACCTAATGTTTTTAGGGTTACAGTTTTTCCACCGGTGTTAGGTCCGGTAATAATAAGTTGTTGATAAGAATCACCTAAAACCACATCAATGGGGATAACCTTATGACTATCAATTAATGGATGTCTTCCTTTTTTGATTTCGATGTAGTGCTCCGTATTCATAAGTGGTTCGCTTCCTTTATAACTAAGTGAAAGCTTGGCTTTAGCAAAAATAAAATCCAATTGACAGAGAGCAGAGAAATTCTGAGAAATTTCAGGAACATAATTACCTGCTAATTCTGAAAGCATTGCAAGAATTCTTGCAATTTCGTCAGATTCTTTGATGTCTAGTTCATGTAAATCATTATTAAGTTTAACAACGGACATGGGCTCAATAAAAAAAGTAGAGCCACCTTTGGATTGATCGTGGATCATACCAGAAACTTGAGAACGATATTCTGCTTTAACAGGAACGCAATATCTTCCGCCTCGAGAGGTGATTACGGCTTCTTGAAGATAAGTTCTAGAACTGCCGGTTAACATATTAGATAATTCGTTTTGGATACGTTCATTGGTGTTTTTTATTTGTCGGCGTATATTTTTTAGTTCTGAACTTGCATCATCCGCAATTTCCGATTCAGAGATAATACATCGGTTAATTTGACTGCTGACTTCACGCAATGGATTTAAGGAAATAAATAAAGAATGTAAGTGGTCAGGAGCAGATTCGCTATTGGTATTTCCATATTTTATTGAAGATTCTGTGATTCTAAGAAGGGATTGAATCATTAAAAGTTCAGTAATACCTAAAGTGCTTCCTATTTCCAGACTTTTTAAAAAGGGTCTTACATCTTTTAAACCACCAAAAGAGATGGAACCATTACGAAGAATTCTGGATAAGGCATCACTAGTATCGCCTAAATTTTTGTTTACTTGATCTAAATTAGTAGAGGGGAGTAAACTCTGGCATAATTCTTTTCCGGGAAGGGAAGAAGCGTGCTCAGCTAAACGAGTTATTATTTTATCAAATTCTAATTTTTTATATGATTTTATATTCACAATTAACATTCCTTTTTTGTATAAAATTTATAGATATTCTTTTTTAATAATACATTAATTTAGGCTAAAGTTCAATAAAACAAATAGTGGTAAAAAGTAAGCAATATAAAGCAATTCTTACTAAATTTACATCTATGTCATAAATTGTTCATATATATTTTATATAATACAAAGACCTAGTTTTAGACAGAATGGAGAAATATTATGTCAGATGAAAACAAGAACCTAGAGAATGAAAATGAAGATGAAAAATATAGTCTTTATACAGAACATATTATTCCCGAGCATGGTAAAAAAATCAGGCGTTTTATAAAAAAAGGAATTTATGTCTTGGCAACTGCTGTTTTTTTTGGGCTTGTAGCAGGTCTTGTTATGGTGATTGTATATAAAACGGGTAAGGAATTTACAGAACCAGAATCTACAAAAGAGACAATCACCTTAAGTAGTAGTGATACAAGTGTAGATAACGATAGTTCAGAAGATGTGGGAGAATCTACAACGCATGAAGAGGTAATTATTACAACAGCGGAAACCACACAAGCAGAGACGACAACGGAAGCTTCATTGATATGGGATGAAGATGTTTTAGAAGAATTAAATGAAGTAACGGATATATATAATGCAATGAAGAATGTTGCAATTAGAGTAAATCAATCAATGGTTACAGTAACGGCAATAGAAGATGGGGTCGATTGGTTGAATGCTACTTATCAAAATGCGAGTGACGAATATGGTGTTCTTATTGCAGAGGATGCCCAAAGTTATTATATTTTAACGGATTATTCTTTGGTTTGTAATGCAGAACAAATAAAGATTACATTTGCGAATGGGGAAGTTCAGGAAGGTAGTTTTATAACAGGGGATGTTACAACAGGTTTTGGGATAGTCAAAACCAATCTTGTAAGTAGTGAACAGGTAAAATCAGCAGTTCTTGGAGATTCTAGTGCAGTAGAACAAGGAGATGTGTTAGTTGCAGTAGGAAAGCTTTATGGATTTGTTGATTCTATGGCATATGGTATAGCAACGGGGATTAATAGCGTGGTATATGACACAGATGCAACATTTAAACTAATTAATACAAGTATTAATGGAACAGAAACTTCTACTGGAGTAGTGGCGAATTTAAATGGAGATGTTGTAGGAATTATTACAACGAATTATAATACAGGGACGACTAATCTTGTTAGCATATATCCGATATCAGATATGCACACATTATTAGAAAATTTAATCAATGGAATAGATACACCATATTTAGGAATAAAGGGTCAAGACGTTACACAAGAAATTATGGACACCTATGAGGTGCCAGCGGGAATTTATGTTACAACCATAGAGACAAACTCACCAGCATATAAGGCAGGAATTCAAACAGGTGATGTTATAACTTCAATCAATGGAATCCCTGTTAGTTCGATGAATGGACTAATAGAAAGCATTCATGGAACAAAAGTAGGCGATATTGTGGATATTATTATTCAAAGAAAAGGACGATATGCGTATAAAGAGATTGTATTTAGTGTGACTTTAGGTGTAGAATAGATAAGAATTGATAACTAGAAGGATAGGTATAATAATGAAATTTATAAACACAATTAAAGAAGGCGACAAACTTAATGGAGTATATTTTTGTAAATATAGGACAGCGGCAGTAACTAAGAATGGTAAAGAATATGGCATTGTTATTTTGCAAGATAAAACAGGAACAATAGATTCTAAAATATGGAATCCTAGTTCACCTGGAATTAGAGATGATTTTGAATCTATGGATTATGTAGAAATAGCAGGAGATGTTTCTTTATTTAATGGATCTTTACAATTAAATATAACATCAGCTAGACTTGCAGCAGAAGGATCTTATGATGAAAAGGATTATTTACCAGTATCAGAAAAAGATATTGATGAGATGTATAATGAGTTGATTAATTTTATTGATCAAATTGAAAATGTATATTTATCAAAATTAACGCGTTCTTTTTTTGTAGAAGACAGTTCTTTTATAGATAGATTTAAAAGACATTCAGCGGCAAAACGAGTACATCATGGATTTGTAGGTGGACTTTTAGAACATACATTAGGGGTTGTTAAAGTGTGCGATATGATAGTTACAAATTATCCGTTTGTAAACAGAGATTTGTTATTTGCAGCGGCAATGTTTCATGATATAGGAAAGATTCAAGAAATATCTCCATTCCCAGAAAATGATTACACAGATGATGGTCAGTTGTTAGGACATATTGTAATAGGCTGTGAGATGATTGGGAAAGCAGTTAGCGGAATTGAAGGATTTCCAGCTCGATTGGAAAGTGAATTAAAGCATTGTATTGTTGCTCATCATGGAGAATTTGAATATGGATCTCCTAAAAAACCTGCAATTGTTGAAGCAATGGCACTTAATTTTGCTGATGAGATGGATGCCAAATTAGAGACATTTAAAGAAGCTATTAGTAGTCCTCTTGGACAATCAGGAGAATGGATGGGCTTTAATAGAATGTTTGAGAGTAATATAAGGAAAACAAGCATATAATGGAAATTAAAAAAAATCAGGAATATCAAATTACAATAGAAGATATTACTTCAAATGGAGAAGGCGTAGGCAGAATTAATGGCTACGCTCTTTTTGTGAAAGATACAATTGCAGGAGACCAAGTGATTGTGAAAATAACAAAAGTAGGTAAGAGCTATGGATATGGAAGACTTGTGGAAATTATACAAGCCTCTTCTGATAGAGTGGAACCCCCTTGTCCTGTTTCTCAAGCATGTGGTGGATGTTCTATTATGGCAATGTCCTATGAGGCTCAATTGTTATATAAACAGAAAGTAATACAAAATAATCTTAGCAGAATTGGTGGATTATCGGATATTTCTGTTCCACCTGTAATTGGGATGGAAGAACCTTTTAGATACCGTAATAAGGCACAATTCCCTGTGGGAGAGAAGAATGGGGAGATTATTACAGGTTTTTATGCAGGAAGAACGCATTCAATTATTCCTTGTGAAGATTGTTTGATTGGTTCAAAAATAAATGCTCCTATTTTAGAAATTATTAAAAACCATATGCGTCAATATAAAGTGTCATCTTATAATGAAGTGACCAATAATGGACTTGTTCGTCATATATTAATTAGAAGCGGTTATTCTACTGGTGAAATTATGGTGTGTTTGGTTCTGAATGGAAAAAATATAAGCCATAAGGAAAAACTAATTGAAAATTTACTGTCTTGTACTTTTGAGAATGGAGAACATATAGAAAGTATAATGATCAATAAAAATCAAGAAAATACCAATGTGATACTAGGAAGAGAATCTTATATTTTATATGGACGCGATTATATAGAAGATTATATTGGAGATATTAAATACCAAATTTCTCCAGTATCTTTTTATCAAGTGAACCCTACGCAGACCAAGAAATTATATGAGATTGCACTGGAATATGCAGACCTTACAGGAAACGAAGTGGTATGGGATCTATATTGTGGAATTGGTACAATTTCATTGTTTTTGGCACAAAAAGCAAAAAAAGTATATGGGGTAGAGATTGTACCTCAAGCGATAGAAAATGCAAAGAAAAATGCACAAATTAATAAAATAGATAATGTGGAATTTTATGTAGGAAAAGCAGAAGAAGTGTTACCTAAAAAATATAAAGAAGATGGTGTGTATGCAGATATTATTGTTGTTGATCCACCTCGAAAAGGTTGTGATGAAAGCTTACTATCAACGATGGTTGAAATGCAACCAAATAGAATTGTGTATGTAAGTTGTGATTCGGCAACGTTGGCTAGAGATGTAAAGTATTTAATTGCAAATGGATATGGAGTAGATAAAGTGCAGGGAGTGGATCAGTTTTGCCATACGACACACGTTGAAACTGTGATTCTGATGACACGTTGTGGTCAAAGCGATAAATAATGCATTAAAACCACAATATGTTGTGGTTTTTGAGTAAAAAATGGGCAAAAATCAGGCTGAAAAATGCCCGATTTTTGCCCTGATTTTTAGGGGAAAATATAGATGACATCGGGTAATTTGGGTAATGACATTGGTAAAAGTGAATTTTCAGAGTGTGATAAAATGAGAATCATCCTATAGGGTGGGGAGAAAATTTATAAGTTGAGGTGAATAGTATATGATAATAGACGGTCATGCACATGCTTGCGGTGCATATTTAACAACAGAAAATATTGAGAAATATTTAGTGGCGCATGAAATTGATAAAGTCGTGCTTTGCGGTGGCGAGCCGAATAGCAGTAAAAATTATGCCTACCCAATGCTTTCAAATTTATTTAAAGGGCAAAGGCTTGGCTATTTCTTCAACAAAATTATTTGTAGGGTAACAATGATAAATTATGTTGCAAATAATATAGATGAGGAAAATGAATTAAGAGAAAAGTTCAAATATCAAGTGAAATGACGGATGCTACAAAGCGTTGCATTTATGATATGGAGCGTTTCTTGTGCAAAAATGAATGCTTAGGTATAGTGAAAGCACATCGAACAATTCGGTGAACAAAACTTGTTTTCACATGAATAAGGAGGAACAAAATTATGACAATTGGAGAAAAAATTAAGGAAGCAAGAAAGAGTGCGGGACTTACACAGGAACAGATAGCTGAGAAACTGATGGTATCACGGCAGGCAATTACAAAGTGGGAATCAGATAAAGGAATTCCGGATGTTGATAATTTGAAGGGAATTTCAAGCTTACTAAATGTAAGTATAGATTATCTTCTTGATAATGGACAGGATATGGATACGTCAGTTATTAGAGAAACGATTGACTTATCAAAGTATGAAAAGAATGCGAAAACCCGGATTGTTATGGAAAAATATCCAGAGGCTGAGATATGGTCGTTAATTGCCAAACAGAAGCTTACAAAGGGTGAGAAAGTAATTGATAATGTATTAGGATTTGTATTTGACGCACCATTTGGGATGCCGGATTTAGCTAATGGACTTAAAAATGTTGATAAATCTTTCTATTTGGTAAATAAAGATAGTAAACAGTATTTTGTTATGGTAACAAATGAGACTATCGAAAGTCGTGAAATGATAAAGCCTGTGACAGACAAGAAGTTTGAAATTGGTGATATGAAATTTACAAAGTGTAGCTATCAGGTGAAGGATAAGAAAAAGTAATTGTATACACCAGTTTGTCGGTGAATCTTCAATACCCTTGTAAGAAATTTTGCATGGGTGTTAATTTTTATAATTAAACTATCTGCGCCCATAAATGTTAATATTTATATTGAAAAATTGTGAGGGGTACATAAGGTTGGATATTACAAATAAAGAAGGAAGATAATAAAAATCAAAGCTAGTGCTTTATCACAAGGTGAATTTAACTGATGACGATCCATTTCACAAGAACTGCGTTCTACAAGTTTTGGTAGATAATCCATAATCAAATATTTGTCAAAATAAGGGAACAGATAAAAAACGTAAGAAAGAACCTTGCGTTCGAAAATGTTCTTCTGGATTTCCCACGCACCTGATAATTCGAAACAATCCAATTGTCCAGAAGAGAAGGAAAAGGCAATTATGGATGCGTTAAAGTCCTTGGGAGTGATATAAGAATACATTAGAAATAAAAGCCAAACCAACTGATATGGCCTATCTTTTTTATTTATTAAAGTTTTTGGATATAGGTTTATCTTTGTTTTTTTAATACCGATATATTCTGTGTGGATTAATCAAGTAATTGAAGCTAGAAAATCAATAGCTAATGGAAAAGTGTGGGAGGGACAGGGTTTTGAATATAATTTCTAGTAGTCAGGTGAAAAATAATCAATCTTTAATTGATTTATTATTTAATCAGGAACAAATGAAATATTGTTTCTATGACAAAAATAAGAATACTGAGAAAAATGAAAAGATGTTTTCTGTAATTAAGATAAGCGGAGAGAGACTTTCATTTTATGAACAAAATAAAAAAAATACAAATACGCTGTTGAATTCTATAAATTTTCATGATGGAGCAGTAAATGCCGATGGTGGAACAAGTATAAATGCTTATTTTTCTTTTGGAAGCGATGGACATGGACAGGTCATTCCCAAGAGCGCAGTTCCTAGAATTAACGTGTCTTATTTGAATGCACTTTATGCTACAGGGAATAAACTGAGTCTATCTTCAAATAATTATTACGCTTATAAAGCAATTGATGGGAAATCATATGCTTGTGCATTCAATGGAAAAGTTATTTCGAGAGCATTTACGGAAGCCATATTAGGCGATGATAAAACTAATGTAAAGACCGAATGCAGGGGAAATACGGCACTTACAATGTCCATAATTAGCTCACTCTCACAGGGTTCAGTGGGTGGACTCGAAATATTTGAAAGAAGTAGTGTAAAGGAAAAACTAGGAAATCTCGGAATAGAACCAGGTGAATTTCAAATTGAAGTTGATGGTAAGGAAAAAACTTATTATTTGGGTGAGGACGGTAGTGTTTACACAAAAGAAAGAGCAGACGAAATTGTAAATATGTATAACTCAAATACATGGTTGAAAGGAAGAAATGTAGGAGACAAGATTTTAGTATTTGGAAAAGAATATGAAATTGATAAAACAGGGCATATTAATGTTCCAACAGAGGGATATTGGACAAATGAAAAGTGTAATTACGGATCTTGGACATAGCTGTAATTTATAAGATTTAGGATGATTATTCGGTTTATTTCTCATAATATGTGTAAGCTGAATTGATTGAACTAGAATTAAGATGGTTATATTAGATAATGTTAGTCTATATGAGCCAAAATGATGGGGGGGTGCATATTGTGCTCTCCATCATTTTGGTAGAGCTAAACAGCGGCGAAGCATAACTGGAAGTCCGATGGACTAGCAAACATTTATCCTACGAAAGGTTATTTACATGAGCAGCATGTGATAGACTGCTATATCTTTGCAGACACGGGTTTGGAGCGATTGCGTCCCTGCCATGTAGTCGTCTGTGATAGTGAATTGTTAATAATACGATGAATAATTATTTTGAGGAATAGACGTTTTGAACCGCTAAAGTTACCGGCATTTATCACATCTGAGTCCTTTAGAAATTGTAAATTGAAGGAGAGAAAAGATTTATGAATATTTCATCAAATAATCAAGTAAAAAACAATCAATCCTTAATTGATTTATTATTCAATCAGGAGAAAAGGAAACATTCCATTTCGACAAAACAAAGCAAAACCATAGGAATAGATACATTTACAATAAGTCAGGAAGCTAAGGAACTTTCCTCTGTTAAAAAATCTGCTGGAAGAAGTTTGAATACTAGAGTTGATAGTACGATTGATTTAAAATCATACATTGAAGATGCGAAAAAAAGTAATCAAGAAGCACTTGACAATGCAGGTACTGCTATAGATGTAAACGCAGTTACTTACACACGAGAAAATACAGCTCTTCGTGCAGCGCTGACAGAAAAGTATACAAAACTTGTAGATGAGGCAAAAACACATTCAAACCCAGAAAATCATATTTATCAAAAATATTATGATCAGAGCTATGAATATTATGAAAATAATTTAAGTGAGACAGAGCGCCGTATTGCATACAATTATGAGAAGAATATGTACGAAAGTGGAAAACTAATGGGTTTACACATGCAAGATTCTCTTTTTCGTGGAATAGAGGTAAATGGGGATGTGACCGGTGTTACAAAAATTGCTTTTCAGCGTCAAGTGGTGAACAATCAGATTTCAAACATTCTTACCAGTGCAGGTGTGGATAAAACTAGTATTTCTGGTACATGCAGTTTTTCTGTTGATCCATACAGTTATCAAATTACTGTAAATGGTGTGGATAATAAAACAAAAATTGCGATGGAACAGGCTTTGAATGTTGGGGATAATGGAAAGAATCTATATAAACATATATATAATTGCTCCATTCAAGATGGCTGCAATAGTACACAGGTAAACAAAGAATCAAAATTAAAATACGAAGCTTATCAACAAGTATATGAATATTCAGGATTGAAACTAGATGAATTAACAGAAAAGAATGGGACTTATTATACATCTGATGGGGTAGATGTACTCGACATAGTTAATAAAAGTATTAGCGAATCAGAGGAAGTTCCTGGAGCTTACAAAAGTCAGCTAAAATCATGGATACAAAGTCTTGTTTCAGAAATTTCATTAAAAGGATGGAATAATATTTCTGATATGAATTTAAGCATCTTATATTCAGAAAACGGGTTAGAAGATACCAATCAATCCATTTCATTTGCACGAAATAGTGATTGGTGTAATTCACAAATTGGAGATGCCTGGTATGCAGCATTTTAATGATTGTTATTAATTAACGAAGAACATGTAAAACAAAAAGGTGTGAAATCCATCTAAAAGAGGAATTCATACCTTTTTTGTAAGATTAAACAATAGAATTTCCATAAGTATCAAGGCGAGATTATCTATAAAAATCTTATTTTCATATTCCAAACCCCTATCATCCTTATGCTACCTGCTATAAAGGAAACGATAAGCAGCTTTGCAATATTCGTTGTCAGTACCAATAGCATTGCTGATTAATTTTTCGGCATCGCGAAAATCTGTTTCAGAATGGATTTGATCATTCAAAGATAATGCAATGATTTTACTACGTTAAGAATCTTTCTAAGAAAATTAAAAAGGTAATTAAGAAAGGATAGGCAAAAGTTCAGAATATAAGTGCTCTACTATATTTGAGTATAAGAAGTAT
>JBFHFI010000025.1:0-18547 GCA_041583675.1 Butyrivibrio sp.
AAATATCTGCGTCCTTTTCCTTATATATGGTCTGACTGAAATTTAATCCATTCTGAACAAATTAATATAAATTCTGAATTTGTTGGCTTTTTATTTGTATCTTGAAACACTTTTTCAATCATTGCTGTACTTTCCGATTCATCCTGTCTCGCCCATGTAGCCTCAATAACATATCTAATATTACGCTCAACATTTCCTGCTGACGAATCATGTCGATTTGCAATTTCCGGATAAATATTTTTGGTAACAGACATTAACGCTTCTGGATCGTCTAATGCGATTTCCAAGGCGTCTTTCAAATATTTATATCCAACCATCTTAACAGGTACACCCAATTGGCGTAACAAGAACACTGCCTTATTTTCAATATCCCTAGTTGGTGAACTTTCTGCAATCTCGCCTTTTACATACGAACCAAGTTCATTATTTACTTTATTCATCATTAATAATCTTTTTACCAATGCTTCTCCATCAAAAGGTTTTAAGAAAAAATAAGACGCCCCCGTCTGAAGTGCCTGACTAATAATTTCCTCTTTTCCCGCCGCTGATATAATAATAAAATATGGTTTATATCCACCCTCTTGTGCAGTTCTATTAATTTCTTCCATTACCCCAATTCCGTCCATCTTTGGCATAACTAAATCAAGCAGAACAACATCGGGATGTGTATTATGTATACTTGTAACTGCAGTAATTCCATCAGAAGCTTCACCTACAACCTCAATTTCCTGATTCTCTTTTAATGAATCAACTATCATTGTTCTTACCACATCATTATCATCTGCAACCACAACTTTAATTGTTTTGCTCATAATACACCTCCCTTAGCCTTTGTTATTAATTATAACATCAAAAGCAAGAAAAAATATAGTATTTTATTATTTATGCCTTGAAATTTTTTGCAAACTTATATTTGCAAAATAACAAATACTCATTGTAATTAAAATATCCAATAATGTGTTCCCTAATAATAGATCATAGTTCATTAAAATTCTATAAACTATAAACCCAATAACCCAAATTATACTATTTAAAATATCAAATGAATCCGTCACCTTGTATGCTTTTTTCAAAATGAAATAGTCCGTAAATAAAATCGCAATCATAGGTGCAAAAATAGATCCTATCAAGTACAAAAAATTTTCCATATGATTTAAAGGTAAAAAGATAGCAAAAACAACTCCTATTACCGTTATAATCATTCCAACTATTTTAGAATTCACTTTTTTATATATTGTTTTTGCTGATATCCCTGCTGAAAACGCATCCAAATAAGTTGTTGTAACAGTAGAAAAAATAATAATGATAAGTCCTATTAATCCAAATCCTGCTTTTGATAATATCATAGCAATATCATCTTCATTGGTATAAAGTGCCATTCCTATACCAATAGTGAACATCCAAAAACTTACTACACCATAAACGCCTGCACTTATACCAGAAGCCAAAACAGGTCGCTTTGCATCTTTTGTATAGTCACTAATCAATGGAATCCAAGAAATTGGCATAGCAACTGCTAATTCTACGGCACTTCCAAATTTAAGTGCTTCCATTCCTATCTCATAATTTGTTATATCTTTAAATACAATTACACTTACAAAAATTGTCAACACAAACAAACCAAACATCGCAAATGCACTTATCATTTTCATATTTTTAACATCTAAATATATCCAAATACAAATACCCACTCCTATAATAATACACCATACATACATTGGAATAAATGCAATTTCACTCATCGCTACTGATGCATTAAAGATCATTATCCCAGTCCAGCCAATTAATTGAATTACATTCATAATTCCAAAAAACAATCCACCCTTACTTCCAAAGCTCATTTTTACACTATCCATAGAATTTACTCTTTCTTTTGCTCCAATTACTCCAGCAAAAAATAAAAGTATGCATCCAATAATATGCCCTATTAAATTAGCAAGCATCCCTTGCCCAAACCCTAATGATGCAAGATATGTTCCCGTAACAATCTCTGCCATTGAAATTCCAGCTCCAAACCAAATCAATCCATTGGTAAATAATGTTGTCTTATTTGTTTTTGTTTGCATTTATGCACCTTCTCTTTCATTTTCTTGTATAAAATAACCATGATCTAGTGGACCACTGGCATTTCCCAAATTCAATTTTGCGTTCAGCGCTCCTGATATATATTTTTTCGCTTTTACTATTGATTGTTCCATTGTATAATTTTTTGCTAAATTACTAGCAATTGCACTTGAAAGCGTACATCCAGTCCCATGGGTATTATCATTCTCGATTCTAATCCCTTTAATCCATTTTATTCTTTCATTTTCCCAATATAAATCATTTGCATCATTCACAGAATGTCCACCTTTTAAAAGAACTGTAACATCATATTTTCGTCCTATGAACTGTGCCGCCTTTTCCATATCATCTTTATTATAAATTTTCATCTCAGATAAAATCTCTGCTTCTGGAATATTCGGAGTGATAATATCTGCCAAAGGTAATAAATATAATTTCAAATCTTCAATCACATCATCAGCCATTAATTTAAAACCACTTGTTGTAACCATAACGGGATCTACCACAATATTTTTAGCTTTGTATTTCAAAAGTTGTTTATGAATAACAACCATTAATTCTTTTTGTGAAACCATTCCTATTTTAATTGCATCAGGAAAAATATCTGTAAATACTGCTTCTAACTGTTTTTCTAAAAAATCACCATCTACATTTAATATCCCAGATACTCCCATTGTATTTTGTGCCGTTAATGCAGTAATACAACTCATTCCATATACATGATGTGCCATTATAGTTTTTAAATCAGCTTGAATTCCTGCTCCTCCACTGCAATCACTTCCCGCAATTGTTAATACTTTTTTCATTTTCAATACCTCTCTTATTTTTCTAAAATAGCATTTACCTTTATCTTTAGATTTTTTGCTGCTAAGCATTTATCCGGTTTGTCAAATAATGCCCCTATCACTGCAATACCACTTATACCGCAATTTTGTAATAATTCTATATTTTCTGAATTTATTCCTCCTATTGCCACAACTGGTATTTTCACCGATTGTACAATTTTTTTTAATTGTTCAAATGTAATTTGCAATGCTTCTTTTTTTGTTCCCGATGGAAAAACAGCTCCTACGCCTAAATAGTCTGCCCCTTCATTTTCAGCCTGCATTGCCTGCTCCACTGTTTTTGCAGTAACTCCTATAATTTTAGATTCTCCCAATATTTTTCTAGCTTCTAATGGACTTTCATCCGATTGTCCTAAATGAACACCATCAGCATCTAACTTTTGAGTAAGCTCAATAGAATCATTTATTATCAATGGAATTTTATTGATTTTACAAACTTCTCTGATTGCCATCCCTTGTTGTAGCACAGCAATCTTCGTATAATCTTTTTCTCGATATTGAACCATAGTAACACCACCACGAATAGTTGCTTCAATATTTTTTACAAGCGTTTCTCCATGTTTTGTGTATTTATCTTCTGTGATTGCATATAATTTCAGATTTTCTTTATCGAATTTCATACAAAGCCCTTTCTTCTATTAAATTTGAATTCATATTATAAATTGCATCCATAATATACACGGCATAACTAGCATTTCCTTGATGTTTCTCTAGCTTAGAAAATGCAATCTCTCCCGCTATTCCCATCATACAAACAATCATTGCTATTGCCTTTATATTATTATTTTGAACACAACTAATACTTGCAGTTATCAACGCTGACAATTGGCAACCAGTACCTGATACTAATTTCATAAATGAATGCCCATTTTTAATAACATAACAAATCGATCCATCTGTCACCAAATCAATTTCTCCTGTTACTACCACAATCGTTTTCATTTTCAATGCATATTTTTTTACAAATTCAATATTCTCATCTATATTTTCATCTGTTATTTTATCCAAACTTCCTGCATCTACACCATTTTGATTCTTTGTCCCCATTGCAAGTGTTTTTATTTCTGATATATTCCCTCTGATTACATCAAATTTTATTTCTTGTAATAACCCTAAAGCTGCTTGGGTTCTAAATTCACTAGACCCCACTCCTACAGGGTCTAACACAATTACATTTCCTTGTTCATTCGCTTTTTTTCCAGCTAAAAACATTGCATCTAATTTGTCTTTATGTAAAGTTCCAATATTAATCATTAATCCCTGTGTTATCTCTGTAATTTCTTGCATTTCATAAATCGCATCTGCCATAATAGGCTTTGCTCCTACTGCTAGCAATATATTTGCAACACTGTTTATTGTTACATAGTTGGTTAAACAATGAATTTTAGGTTTTTCCTTTTTTATATTTTCTACAAATCCCATCCATTCTCTCTTTTCTTTTTATTTTTCATCCATAATTAAATTAGAAAGTATTTTTGATTTATCCAAAGTGTATAATATAACTCCCGAAAAAACAGAACCTACAATTGCACTCAATAAAAATGGAATTACAAAAACAAATGCCGTACCATTACTCCCTAATAAAAAATACGCAATAGGATAAGCTAATATAGACCCTATAAATCCAGTTCCTATCATCTCTCCCAAAACTGCCCATTGTATTTTTCTTAAATATTTATACATAATTCCACTTAATAAGGCTCCACACATACTCCCCGGAAATGCCAAAAGACTTCCAGTTGATAAAATATTTCTTAACAAAGATGTTGTAAAAGCCATTAACACTCCATACCAAGGTCCTAATATAACCGCTGCCAAAATATTCAACATGGATTGAATTGGAAATGCTTTTGCTACACCAACAGGAATATAAAAAGCAGAACAAATTACCCCAATCGCTGTAAAGATACCTGCCAAAGTCATTTTTTTTAATATCATTTTTTCCTCTTTTCTTTCAGGAACTTTTATATATTTATACGCACAAAAAAAAGATGCCAACTTAGACATCCAAAAAATCAGAAAATTTCACATTTCCTACGTTGGCATTATCCAAATCAGGTACGGTCGAAACTACAGTTTCCTCTCAGCTATACATAAGCTCCCGAATATATTCTATTTGATATTATCATAATGAGTTTCTTTTTAAATGTCAACCTCTTTTAAATATCTTTTACAATCTCAAGAAATATATTTAAGTTTTAAGCAAAAAAACACCCCTCTTATAATAGGCTTTTTTATATTTCCATAGCCTATTATAAGAGGGGTGCTTTCCATTTTATAGAAACTTTCGAAAAATACCAATCCACTGCAATTCAATAAAAAAACAAAAATATTATCGACTTATTCTATGATATCTTCCTCTATCACTTTTATAATCTGTGCATAATTTTCAGAAATTTCATCTATCATTTCATCTACGCCGTCTAATTTCCCTTTTCGAAGACTTTCACAAGCATTATAAACCACTTTATACATTTTGTTAAATCCTAAGTTACCTACAATTCCTTTTAGCGTATGACAACTTTCAAAGGCTGACATGCTATCTCCTAAACCAACTGCTTGTTTTAAATCC
The DNA here is from genome assembly GCA_041583675.1 of Butyrivibrio sp. Lineage (GTDB taxonomy): Bacteria > Bacillota > Clostridia > Lachnospirales > Lachnospiraceae > Eshraghiella. Next base: position 5,482 of record JBFHFI010000025.1, read on the forward strand.
AAAAAGGAAGTATCACATTTAAATAATTTTAAGTACTTCACATATCTATCTTCTTTGTTTGAAAATCTTAAAATAGCACCATCCACATCAACATCCGCATCTTTAAGCTTATCTTTCCAATCCATAAAATATTATCACCTTCCAGACTGTTTTATCAAGTTTCACTAATGATTCGAAATTAAGCCTTCCGAATATTACAAACTTACTTATAGTATACCTTTTTCATTCCACCTAATAAAGATATAGCTTTCGCTAAAAACCGACAACATTCTATGTTATATACTTTAATAATACTGAAAATAAGATTTCCGAATTAATCGGTTTTGACAAATGGTCATTCATGCCCGCTTGCCTGGACATCATAACATCTTCAGCAAAAGCATTAGCTGTCATCGCTATAATTGGTAAATTTTGTGCATACTCACTTTCCATAGAACGTATTTTATAAGAAGCTTCATATCCATTCATAATTGGCATTCTTATATCCATCAATATTGCATTGTAAAATTCACCTTTTTGAATCTTCTCACATGCCTCCTGACCATTGTAAGCCACATCGACTTCAGCACCCATATCCATAATATAATCACATGCAATATCACTATTAATTTGATTATCATCCACTACCAGTATACGTTTTCCTTTAAAATCATGGATTTTATTATAGATTGTATTTTGAACTTCATTTTCTGAATATATTGATTTACAAATACGTTCAAAATCGGAATCAAAAATAGGTTCTAACATATAGGTTACCATTCCTACGGCTTTTGCCTGTTCCTCAAAATCTGATATTTCCTGCGTTCCAAAAACAATTACAGGTAAGTCTGGTTTTTGTTTTTTTGCAGTTTTTACTAATTCTACTAAATCAATTTGAGAATCCTCATAATAAATAATATTCGTTTTTTCAATAATATTTTCTTTTATTAAGGACTTTTTTTTCTTTATGTATTTTAATGGTAAAGTGACTGTAAACAAAGTCCCCTGATACATTTTACTTTCTACTTCAATTTTCCCTCCCAGCATTTCTACGAGATTTTTTGCAATTGTCATCCCCAATCCAGTACCCTCAATTTTACACAATGTACTATCAGATTCTCTTTCAAATGGCTGAAATACCTTATCCATAAATTTTTTTGAAATCCCAATGCCATTATCTTTGATTTCTATTTTATATAATGCAATATTATTTTCATTTTTCTCAATTTGTTCAATTACTACATCTATTTCTCCTTTTTCCGGTGTGTACTTTATTGCATTTGAAATTATATTAATTAAAATTTGATTAATTCTAACTCGATCACTTGATACATATTCATTTTCAATATTAATCGCCTTTACACGAAAAGTTTGTTTTTTTATTTTTGTTTGACCTTGTACCATTAATACAACCCCATGAAATAATTCCGATAAGGAAAAATGTTCTTCGTTTATAATAATTTTACCACTTTCGATATAGGACATATCCAACACTTCATTAATTAAACTCAATAAATGTTTTGATGAAATATCCATTTTTTCCAAACAATCTTTTACTTTGTTTTTATCATCCAGATGATGTAAAGCAATATCTGTCATTCCTAAGATTGCATTCATTGGTGTTCTAATATCATGGGACATATTGGATAAAAATTCTGATTTTGATTGGCTAGCCAATTCTGCTGTAATTAATGCTTCTTTTAGCTCTTGCTTATGTTGTAATTCTGTTTGCCTTTCCTCATGAATATCTTTAAATGCAAGCACTACTCCAATTACTTTTTTTCCGCTGAACTTAATTGCCTGTATATCCATTCTAACCCATCTATATCCCGTATCAAACAATCTTAAAAATTCACAAAACAAACGATCATTTTGTGATTTTAATTCTTTTTCTAGAAATTCAGGATCCACCATTCTTTTCACTTTTGAACGATCATCTGGATGGACTTTATTTGGAATATATTTTTTCATAATATTATCAATATTTTGAGCATTTAAGAAAAAAGGAACCAGATCTTTACTTTGTCTTGTCGGTATTAATTTCTTTGTATTTAAATCAAAATAATATATTCCATAATATGTGCTTCCCAGAGCATAGAGCATATTCCTTGCCACATCATATTCTTCGTTTAAAGAATACCATCGCTCTCTACTGGCAACCCACTCATCTATATTCCTAACCAATAAAAGTAATTTATAACCTTCGGGAACTCTTATATAAGTGACATATGCGCTCATAAAGTGAACCATGCCATCTTCACTTTCTGCCCTATACTCGCATTCATTAAACCCACGCGTCTTTTTATTTGAGTCATAGATCAGAGATTGAAATTTTTCATAATCTTCTTCGTATATATATCGTTTCATATAGTCAAAGAATCTATTCAATTTTCCCGGTCCTACTTTAATTTTCATATTTTTATCACAATGAAGACATTGATATTGATTGGTTTCTATATCAATCATTATTGCTAGCACATACATTCTTGACAAAGCATTTTTATATACAATTGATTCCGTTCTTCCTTCAATCATATCATTACAATTTTCAACTGTATAAATAATATATGGAAACTCTTCTGAATATCCCTTATCCAAAGAAATTTTCACACAAACCCACTGTCCCTGCTTATCTTTAAAAAATAATTCAATTGGAGAACTTTGCTTTTTAAAATGCTTGTAAATAGCCATTTGAGATTTTTCTCTAGGTACTGTTGTGGTATACTCTAAATCAATAAAATTTTGCTTGAAATACTCTTCACAATCAAAAAAATCATCATACTGGTGTATCTCTTGATTTTTAAAAATACCCTTTACTAAAATCGCTTCATACGCGCCCGTACTAAGATTAATACGAAATACCGCCTGATAATTTCCCGTCATGGAAGTAATAATTTCATTGGCCTTTTTTACACTTTCCTCATTTTGTCTATCTTGATCAAATTCTACTACCCCCAATAAAAACGTTCTTTCTTCTGGGTCTATAGAAGAATTCTCTATTTCTATAAATCTAGCTGCTCTCCACTCATATTCTGTTGTCTGATATGTTGTCTCTAATACTTTTTGTTTTCTTAATCCTTCTGTTATGTATTTTAACGAAGCAAATTTTCTTATTCTTTCCCTATCTTTATCACATACAAACAAATCACAGTATTCATCTTTTCCACTCTCATAAAATTGATGTTTTCTTAGAATTGTTTCATGTTTGTCCACTTTTTGCATAACACTAAATGTATTGGATTTATTTTTTATTATAAATAGGGAATGATATTCTCTACATAATGCATTTATAACAGCATCATTTTCTTCAACTGCTAATTTGTACATTTTTAATTCATGAACGTCTTTCTCTGCAACAATTAAATATTTATTATCTTGGTCTTTTGATAATGGAATCAGCACTGCTTCTATATATCTATATTCTTCATCCATTTTGGACCGAACTGTAATTCTTTTTACTTTATTACAATTCGTTTTAATCCCATTCAAATTAATCTCTTCCTCAAAATAATCTAAATCCGAAGGATGTATCCACGTCTTTATTAATTCACTATAACTTTGAGGCCGAACATTTTCATCGGTAAAATATTTTGAAGTATCTAATTGTGAACTAATAACACTTATTTCGTCCGTTTCAATATTAACCAAAAAAATAGAGCGCCATTCCCCTCCTAGTTGTTGCATTATTTGATCTTTGGTAATGGATTGTTTTTTTCCATTTAAATCAATTAATATTGCTTCATTTAAATTGACAAATAGATATAATAATTTTTTTTCTGCATGACATGCTTTGTAAATATAAGCATTTGCAATCTCATTTTGCATCGTTATCATTTTAATCTCTGATTTTTTTTCATTTTCTATAAAATCTTGAAATCCTTGTTTTCCACATGGTTTTTTCAACTTAAAAATATTATCTTTATTTATTTTGGAAACCTCTTTATTATCAGAAATAGGATTGGAATAAACCACTTCCCCCTTTTTATAATCAATAATAAAGATAGCAAAATTTGTAATTGAATCATATAATTCTATTAGTTCACGCATATCTATATTCTAACCTCCTGGATTTTATATCGAAAAAGAAAATTATTATAAATAAGCGGAGCAATTGCTGCTCCGCATTTTTAATTATTCAAACTCGCTAAATATTGATTTAATTGTGTTGCATAAGTTGTTGTAGAATAAGTGGTATTTACAATATCAATATATATTTGTGCATTTGTAGTATCATTTAATCCCAAATATGACATTGCCAGATAATAAGGAGTCTCCACTGTTGTGTCATCAAACACATATGCTGTTTGTAAATAAGTAATCGCATCTACATAGTCTTTTTTATCATATGCTTCCACACCTGCATTATAATAAGTTTCAGCGTTGCCACTACTATTTTCTTCCATCGTTGAATATAAAGACTTGGCCTGATCTGTAGGTAGCTGTGTAACGTCAATCTGAGCTAATAATGTTCCTGCCATCTCAAAATTATTTTCCACATAATAGCTAGCTGCACTCACCAAATTCTCATACATTATAATTTCGCCTGAATCTCCAGTATATAATTCTAATTCTTGATTCGCATTGTCCAATTCTACTGTTAATTCCTCTATTTGACTTTCCATATCTGTAATCGTAATTGACTGGGAAGATAATTGATTACTATATTCTATTATGGTCTGATTCTTTTCAAACTGTGCACTTTGAAGTTTTGAAGGAACTACAATAAACCATATTAACGCAACTCCAATAATAACACCCAACAATATATACACAACGGTTAAAATTCCATTTGTTGGTTCTTTATATGAATTCATTGGGACAATAACATCATGCCCATTTAACGACATTCTGGACTTTTTTTCTCTTTTTCCAAATCCACGATTTTCTTTTTGATTTAATGATGCCACTCCACTATTGTGAAGTTCATCCATATATCTTAAGGCTAATATATTATTACGATCTATTTTTAATACTTTTCTTAAGATTTTCACTGCATGATCATCATCAGATTTCTTCATATATAAAAGTGCAAGCAATAAATATGCCCTAATAAATTGAGGATTCATATTAATAACTTTTTTTAATTGTATAAGTGCAACATCATCTCCACCTTCTTTGGATTTTGCCAACGAAAAATTATATTTCTTCGTAGCTTGATTCAAAGCCTCTAGCTTATTAGGATTAGAACGTACTTTTCTAATATATACTGAAGCAACATTTCTATCAGGTTTGATATTTACACTAATAACCCATTCTTTTAATGCTAATGCAGGTTCTCCCATCTCATAATAAATAAGACCCAGAAGATTTCTGGCTTTAATATTGTTTTTATTTATTTTAATACTTGTCTTAAGGGCGATAATTGCTCCTGACAAGTCCCTAACCCGGGCTTTCGCAAGGCCTAAATTATAATTTGAATTTGATGCTTTCACGACAACTTTATATATGGAAACATCTGCTCCACACTTCATACAATAATCGCTATCGCTAAGCACATTATTACATTTATAACATCTCATGGATTTCACTCCGTTCTATTTTTCTGTAATTTCTTTTACTATTCTATCTATTACTTCGGTAATATCGGTTGTATCATTGCGATAAATTGCATCTTCTGCTTCATCAACTTCCAAACTTGGTTGAAATTTTTTAATTTCTTCATCAAAATTAATCATTCTTTTTCTCCTTTTGATATTGTTCAAGTACTTCTCCAACTAAATACAGAGAGCCCACAATATATATATAATCCTTTTCTTGCTGTAATAATCTTCCCTGCTGCAAAGCTTGTTCTACTGTAGACCGTTTATCAATATTCTTTTCGGTATATTGCTGAAATATATGTCCTAATTCATCCATATTGGTCGTTCTAGAATTTTGCATTGACACCACTATATAAGAATCAAATTGTTTACTTTCACAAATCTCTTGAATCATTGTTTTATAATATTTGTCCTTAACTGCAGAAAAAATTAATATACGTCTTCCCTTACAACTATCGCTGGTTACAGATTCCAAAAAACAACGAATTGCATTTACATTATGTGCACCATCGACATAAACATTCTTTACAACTTCTTGCATTCTTCCCTGCCAACTAGTCGCATACAATCCCTTGACAACATTATCAATCGTTGATAAACCACCTACAGCGATTGCTGTTACTGCCAATGCTGCATTTTCAACTTGATAAATTCCGCCTGTTTTCAGCCGGAAATCTTTATCCTTATAATACCTATTCTCCATAGAAAAATCAATGTATTTATCATTTTTTATTACTTGAATAATATCACGCTTATGAATTACACAAATAGGTGCCTTTAATTGTTCTGCCCTTTGACTAATTACATCTGTAATCTCTTTATCCACATCCATAAAAATTACTGGAACCAATGGTTTGATAATACCTGCCTTTTCTTTTGCTATATCCTGAATTGTATTTCCTAAAATTTCTGTATGATCCAAACTAATAGATGTAATAATTGTTAGAATAGGATTTTCAATAATATTAGTCGCATCCAATCTGCCCCCAAGACCCGTTTCCAAAATAATGTATTCCACTTTGGCTTGCGCAAAAATATCCATTGCCATCCCAAATAAAAATTCAAAAAAAGATGGATGTTCATATCCCGCATCTTTCATTTCTAAAGATACCTTTTTTACTTTGTAAAACGCCTTTTTAAAAGTATCATCACATATTGAATTTCCATTTATAGAAATTCTCTCATTAATATGGATTAAATGTGGAGATGTAAATCTGCCTGTTTTATAACCTTCACATAATAATATATTATCAATATATGCACAAACCGACCCTTTTCCATTGGTTCCTGCCACATGTATTACCTTTGTCCCTTTTTGAGGTTCTCCTAATCTAAAAAGCATCTCTTTTGTGTTTTCAAGAGATGCTTTTTTATTAAACTTAGTAATATCGTATAGATACTTAATCTCTTGTTTCATTTCAGCTCCGGTTTCTTTGTTTCTCTATAATATTTTCCAAATAACTCATATATTTTCCAGCAATAATTTCTGGTTCTTGAATAAATACTTTTCCTCCAAACCCTGAAATCCAGCCAAAAAATAAATCACTTACTTGAACTTGCACTCGTGCAATAAATGTATTTTCTTGATCCTTTATAATTATAACATTTTTACCAAATCTATCAATCATAACTCCGATCAAACTATTATCCACTCTTAATTTCACAATATCCTTTTCGCCCGAAAACATCCCAAAATACTCTTTTGAATATACAGAAACATTTGAAGAATCATGCTTGCCTTGTTTATTAATTTTTTGTTCAGATATCTTAATTGATGTCATTTTATCCACTCTATAATGTTTTGTAATATTTGATTCTTGGTCAAATGCAACCAAATAATAATTTTCATCATCCCAAATTAGCATATATGGTTCAACAGAATATATTTTCCCTTTGTTTTTAGAAACCAATTTTTTATCAAGATTCCATTCATTATATATAAATTCCAATAAATTCCCTTTATTAATAGCCTCATGAATATAATCAATATTATAAAAAACAGCTTCATTTTCCGTTTTTACTCTATTTGCCACATATACCTGCCTTTGCAACTGTTTTCCCAGATATTTACTTGTTAATTTTTCAATTTTGGAAATCAAACTTTTAGATTTTTTTTCTGTGATAAATTTAGAAGATTGCACTGCATCCACCAATAATTTCAATTCTGGAATTTCAAAATCTCTTGTTCCCATAAAATACCCCGTAGGCGCTTCTTTTGAATACACAATATCATAACCTGTTTGATTAAGTACCTCTATATCACTGTAAATACTCTTTCTCTCTGCTGCAATACCTTGGTTGTTAAGATACGATAAAATATCCGCCATTTTAGCCGGATGATCTTCATCTGTATTTCTAGAGAGAAATTGTAAAAGATATATGATTTTTAATTTTTGCTCTGAAGACTTTGGCATATTCTCTCAATCTCCTTATCCGCTTGTTCCTTATTTTTAAAAACGACTCCATAATATCCACATTTTCTAGCTCCCAAGATATTATCTTCCAAGTCATCAATAAAAATGGAATTTTTTGGAATTACATGATAAACAGATTCCAATCTTTGATATAACTCTTTTTCCGGCTTGATTTCATGATATTTATAAGAAACAATTTCTCCATCTACATTTTTTAAAAACGTGAATTTATCTCTACATGCTTCAAATGCTTTTTCAGGAAAATTAGATAATATATATACTTTAAAACCTTTCGCTTTATATCCCATAATCCAGTCTTGTGCATAATCACATACTTCAACAATCTTATCTAATTGTGAAAATATTTTTAAAATTTCTGTTTTTAAATACGGAGCATTGTCAATAAATTTTTGTACTATTTCATTTTCAGAGATACTACCCCTGTCATATTCATGCCATAATGCATTATAAACCGTTGCATCTGCAACTTCTTGAAAATTCTTTTCTGGAATTCCCATACTGGCAAATACTTTGGGCCAATCCGCAACTGCCAAAACATTACCAACATCAAATATAATTGTATCTATCACTTTAAATCCCCCCTATGCCGAACAACAGCAACAATTAAACAACATCTCTAAGCACAATAATTGCATACAACAATTGCCTGCCCCTCCAGAAGGTCTTCCATATTCATTACCCATTCCACGATACCAACTACCTCCTGCTTCTAATTGTCTAAGTAGGTTCTGGTATTCCATATTGTTAGGTTCCATCTGAACCGCCCTACGTGCATCTTCCACAGCATTAATTACATTTCCTAATCCATAATTGGCATACGCATGTACATAATACCATCTCGCATTATGATCAGAAATTCCATTTAAAACATTTAAAGCCTGTGCATATTGACGATTATTAATAAAATTAACAGCTGCTTGCATCTGGACGCTTTCACCTGAGAATCCTTTTCCAAATCCCCCTGTTTCACTTTGATACCCTCCTGAATAACCATGTTCACGTTCATCCATGATTTGATTATAAGCCGCTTGAATTTCTTTGAATTTTTCTTCAGCTTTATCTTTATTTGGATTGTTTACATTTGCATCCGGATGATATATTCTACTCATTTTTCTATAAGCTTTTTTGATTTCATCTGAACTTGCCTGTCTTGAAACGCCTAAAATTATATATGGATCTGTCATAAATCACCTTTCTGCTTTAAGGAATCTTTTTCTTGATATCTTTCTGTAATAATTCTATCAAACTTATTCCAAATTCCTGCATATAAAATATTTCTTAAAATTTCTGCATTTTCTATAATCGGCAATGCCTCAAATGCTTTAGCACTCTCTGCTGCCATTAGTTCCAACATCTCTTTACATTCATCCTGTATCTTTGGATTTTCTCCATTTAATAAAAAAGGATTATAATTTTTCTTCTGCATATCATTGGGTATATCCTCAAATGCATCCATAATATAGATAAACTCTCCTAAATAATACCCTAATTTTGTTAATTTGTCTTTCCAAATATCTTCTTTTATTAAAAAAAGTGCCGCTAACATATCTCCTGTTGCAGACGCAACTAATTCTATATTAGCTTCCTGTCTTTTTTCAAATTTTTTTTGTTTTTCAATATACAATTCTATTGCTTCCGCCTGAATTGGAAATTCTATTTTCGCTTTTTTATATGCTTTTAAAAGTATCAAGGCCATCGTATTTGCTTTTACACTTTTTTCGTCTTCCCAATCATCTTTCATCTTATAATATGTTAGCATAATATTCATTGCCGCTGCATAATCTGTATAATAATTATATCTACTCCCATGTTTTTTTATAGGATGTGCGACACATCTTTCCATATGCGCTTCTGTACTATCTTCATATAATGATGACAGTACAATCGCAAGAAAAGTCATATCATATGTAAGAGTTACCTGCCCTACAAATCCATAACGATTTCTAAGACTATGGCATACCCCACAATAATATGACTGATACTTATTAAAATCTTTTATTTTTAATTCATCTTTTAGAATTCCAATATATCCAAACATAAGTTTCCTCCATTTTTATAATCAGGTCTTTTTTGTAAACTCAATTCTACATTTTGGACACTTAATGGATATTTTCCCTTTGTTCTTTGGCACTCTAATCTTTTGTCCACAATTCGGACATTTGTAAATTCTATGTGTTCTTTTATCTTGCTTTTTCTTTGCATCTGCAGTTGTATATGAATTCTTAGTCCTATAATTGCGTTTTGAAGAAAATCTTTCTTTCAATCGATATCTAAGTTGAATATATTTGTCGTTTTCAAATCTTCTTTTATAATGATTTTTTGAAAACATTCTAAATGTTGTATATGCATATATTAGAATCGAAGGTAAAAACAGTGATCCAATCCACATTGAAATTATCATTGTAATCAATGCAACAATGGTCAAAAATTTCCCGAATTCATCTGAACCATATCTACCAATCATAAAATTCGCTAGTTTTCTATTAAGTTTATCAAACATAAAATCATCCTTTGCTGTTTTAATATATTACTTTATTTGTCTTTTATAATCATACACATTTTTGATAAACTTTGCTATTAATATTTTATGTTTTTTTATTAATTTTTGATAAACTATTTAAGTGCCCTCATTGAATTTATAATTGCTATAACAGTAACTCCTACATCAGCAAAAACTGCTGCCCACATTCCAGCCAAACCCATGGACCCTAATATTAAAACCGCAAATTTGATACCTAGGGCAAAAATGATATTTTCTCTCACAATTTTCATTGTTTTTTTTGAAACTTTTATAATTTCTGGAATTTTAGATAATTCATCATTCATAATCACAACATCTGCTGCTTCTATTGCCGCATCCTGACCCAATCCGCCCATTGCAATGCCTACATCAGCCAAAGCAAGCACTGGTGCATCATTAATTCCATCTCCAATAAAGATAACAGATCCTTCTCTTAAAGGTCTATCAAGTATTTTATCAAATTCAGTCACCTTATCTCCTGGCAATAATTTCGACTTATACTGATCTATACCCAATGTCTTTGCTATTTTCATTGCAACAGTTTCAGAATCCCCTGTTAACATTATAATTTCTTGTATCCCATTTTTTTTCAATTCTAAAATTGATGATTGTGCATCATGTTTTATTTCATCGCTAATTTTTAAATATCCCGCATATTTTCCATCTATGGTTAGATATATTCTAGTGTCTTCTGTTTGATTCTCTTGTACAGAAATATTATGCATTTCCATCAATCTCTGGTTTCCAATTAATACAATATGTCCATCGTAGGTAACTTTAATTCCTTTTCCCGATATTTCCTCATCAAATTTTAATTTTGATGTATCAATTTCTCCTGAAAAAGATGCTTTAATAGATGTCGCTATTGGATGATTTGAATAATTTTCCGCAGCTGCTGCATACATTAACAATTCCTCTTCAGGTAAAAATTCACTCACAATTTTCGTAACTTTAAATTCACCTTTGGTTATTGTTCCCGTTTTATCAAAAACCACAACCTCGGTCTTTGATAAGACTTCCAGATAATTGCTCCCTTTTACCAAGACTCCTATTTTAGAAGCTTTTCCCAATCCACCAAAAAAACTCATTGGCACAGATATTACCAAAGCACAGGGACAAGATATTACTAAAAATACCAATGCGCGGTATATCCAATCTGGATAAGTATGTAAACCAATAAACAATGGTGGACTTAGCGCTAATAAAAGAGCTACAATTACAACTGCCGGTGTGTAATATCTAGCAAATTTTGTAATAAACCCCTCTGTTTTTGCTTTTCTTGATGAAGCATTTTCAACTAAATCCAACACTTTTGAAACTGTGGATTCGCCAAATTCTTTTGTAACCTTTATCGTTATGCTTCCATTTAAGTTAATACACCCAGAAATTACAGAATCTCCTTCTTGTGCTGTCATTGGCATAGGTTCCCCCGTTAGTGCTTTGGTATCTATATATGCATTCCCTTTAACAACAACCCCATCCAAAGGAATCTTTTCTCCTGGATTAACAATAATATAATCATCAATATGAACTTCTAAAGGATTTACTTTTTCAGCCACTTCATTTTTTAATAAATTCGCATAATCCGGTCTAATATCCATTAATCCAGCAATGGATTTTCTAGATTTATTTACTGCATATGTTTCAAAAACCTCTCCAATTTTATAAAAAATCATAACTGCAACCGCTTCTTTATATTCTCCTACAAAAAATGCACCTATTGTTGCAATTGACATTAAAAAATTCTCATCAAATACTTGCCCACCTGAAATTCCATAAAAGGCATTTTTCAACACATTTCTACCCGTTACCAAATAAGAGATAATATAAGGTATTACAACCAAATACCATGGTAATCCACTAACCTCTTCAACGACTATTGCTATTATAAGCATTCCTATACCTATAGCAATTGTTTTAAGTTTCTTTTTTATTTTATTCATAAAACCCCTTTCCGTCTTTTAAATCTCTTTCACCTCGATGTCGGGTTCATATTTTTTTACGATTTTTTTCACTTTTTTTGATAATTCTTTTTCTGCCGTCTCATCATATTCAACCATTAATTTCTGTGTCATAAAATTCACGTTGGCACATGTGACTCCTCCTATTTTTCCTGTATCTGTTTCAATTTTCGATGCACAATTTGCACAACATAAATCTTCTAACATATATGTTTTTTTCATATTTTTTTCTCCTATTCCATAATATGCTCATGTCCCTGTATCAGTATTGTTGATATATGATCATCTGACAACGAATATAAAATATTTTTTCCATCTCTTCTACTCTTTACAAACTTCATCTGTTTTAAAGATCTTAATTGATGAGATACCGCTGATTGGCCCACTCCCAAATTTTCCGTTAAATCACCAACACATAACTCTCGTTCTTTTAATAAAAATAATATTTTTAATCTTGTTTCATCACCAAACATTCTAAAAAACTCTGCCAAATCATCCAATTTATCTTCTTTCACCATATTCCCCCCTTAACATAGTACTTTATGTTCATATGTTCAATCTATCATATATATTTTCCCCTGTCAATTCTTTTTATAAAAAAAACTCCTTTGATATAAAATCAAAGAAGTT
>JBFHFI010000026.1:0-18121 GCA_041583675.1 Butyrivibrio sp.
ATTTTTGTGGTAAGTCCCCTCACAGCTTCGCTCTTACTGCGGAATAGCGGTAAGTCCCCCTCACAGCTTCGCTCTTACGGCGGAATAGTGGTAAGTCCCCCTCACAGCTTCGCTCTTACGGCGGAATAGTGGTAAGTCCCCCTCACAGCTTCGCTCTTACGACGGAATAGTGGTAAGTCCCCCTTCACAGCTTCGCTCTTACGGCGGAATAGTATAAAAACACAAAAAAAGCGTTGTTATGATTTTCATACCAACGCCTTTGTGGTTATAAGGATATAATGTTTTTAGGGTATAGCAAACCCCCAGATGAACGGGAGGGAACATCTGAGGATAGCCAAAGTCTATATAGGTTGATTTCGATAATTAGCTTAATTAAATAATGCAATCCAATAATAATCTCCATTGGAAGCCTGCGCTACACCAATTCCAATTTCTGAATAACTAGTGCTAAGTAATAATGCATTATGAGCTGATGATGCTTCCCATCCAGCTAAGATACTATCTGGTGTACTAAAGAATCTACCAAAATTTTCTCCAAAGCTTCCTGTAATTCCATAGTATGAAGCAATGGTACTAGCTTTCTCATAATTAGGTCTGATATGTCTTTTTGTAACTCCATTCTCATATGCTGTTACATTCCAATTTGAATATGCATTTTCAGCGGCTCTATGCATTGCTGCTGTTGCAAGATTATCATTATATGTCAAAGCGCTAAGTCCATTAGCAGCTCTATATGCGTTAATATCTTCTAATAATTCCTGTGCGTATGCTGCATATGTCGTTTTATTTTGTATTGCAGTTGCATTTGCTTGTGCGTCTGTAAGTGTTGCTATGCTAACACTATTGATAAAATCTTCTAATGTTGCATATGTAGTTTTGTTTCCATTTACATCTGAATATGTAACATTTGTATATGTAACAGTTTGAACTACTGCTTGCGTCGGTGTTTGTGTAGGAGCTTCTGATGTTGCTGCTTCTGTTGTTGCTGCTTCTGTTGTTGCCGCTGCTGTTGTTGTTGTTTCTGCTACTGTTGTTGTCTCTGCTTCTGTTGTTGCTGTTTCTGCCTCTGTATTTTCAGCTGTTACTTCTATCGTTACCTCTTCTGCATCTTCTGTTGTCTCTTCTTCTGTTGTTACCTCTTCTGTTCCAATTTCTACAACTTCTTGTACATCTGATAATGTTGTATTTTCATCTTCCTGATCTTCTACTATTGTAGTTTCTTCTATAGATGAAACAGTTTCAATAACTGCTATAAAATCCGTTGAGCTCGCTGCTACATTTGTTTGATAAAAATAAATTCCTACTAACACCACAAATGAAAGCGTTGCTGCTATTCCAAATAATTTAAATCCTTCTTTTATTAATTTTTTCATATTATTACCTCCCGATTAACTATCCTGGACATTGCCTTTCCAAGTTCACCGTGAAATAAAATATTATTTGCAACCGGCTGTCTTCTCTGTTGAGGAAGACCCTTGGCTTTGCGTCCTTACCTTTCGATAAGTTTGCCCATATATTTACTTGTCAAATAAAAAAAACATCCGTTTCCCGGATGCTTCTAAATACCTAGTATTAGATATGCAACCGGCTGTCATCTCTTTCGAGGAAGACCCTTGGCTTTGCGTCCTTGCCTTTCAGCAAGTTTGCCTACTATATAATTATCAACCTAGACTTATAAGAAAAAATCCATATCACCGAATGCTTCCCATGCAACCGGCTGTCATCCCTTTCGAGGAAAACTCTTGGCTTTGCATCCCTGTCCCTAAACAAGTCTGCTTCTTTCTTAATTTCTATTTAAATTATACCATTCTTACTTAATAATACAACCCCAAAATTGTATTTATATTGTATTAAACAACTGTTTTGATATGAAAATTACAAAACAGTTGTAATTTTCATATGTACATCTTTTGTTAAATCTACTGCTTGTCCGTCCTCTCGCATTACCAAAGGTCTAGACTTCATTGTATTGTTAATTAAAACAATTTCACCTTGTGATCCATCACTTAACATCACTTCAGCATTTAAATAAGTATTTACAATATTATCTATAAAAACCAACAAATACTTTGTATCAAATTTTTGGAATCCAATGGATTCCATTTGCTCAATTGCCTCAAATGGGCAAAGAGGATTACGATACGCCCTTTTTGTTGTCATAGCTTCATAAACATCTGCAATTGCTATAATTTTAGCATAATCACTTATTTTTGCATCTTTTACATATAAAGGATAACCAGTTCCATCACATCTTTCATGATGCATCAATGCAGTTTTCGAGATTCTTTCATCCATCCCAATATTCTTTAACAAATGATAACCTAATACTGTGTGGTTTTGTATAATCTGCTCTTCCTCTTTGGAAAGTTTTGTGGTTTTATCTAATATTTCTTTTGGAATTAGCAGCTTCCCTATATCATGAAATAATCCACATGAATTCAAAATCCTTATTTCTTCCTTTGACCATCCTAACCATCTTCCAATAAAAGAGGCTATTAATCCTACATTTATACAATGCGTATAAGTAACATCAGAATGATCCTTCATGCTATGAAGCATTGTAATGATATCCAAACCCATTTCATTATATTCAAAATATTGAAAACTATCACTGATCAATTGATTAATTTCACCTGTCTCTGGTTGCTGATTTGCAACCTCATCAAAAATTTTGCTTAATTTTTCTTTTAATGTTATGTATTTTTCTTGATGCTCTTTGAACTTTATCTCCTTATTAGGCAATATAATTACTGGCTCTACTTTATCTTCCACATATACAGTCTCAACTTCTAAAGATTCCAAACGTGCAATCAAAATCTCAGTAACTACAGCACCCAAAGGTATAATCATAATTCCTTTATCATTATATACATCTTTTCCAATGGTCATTCCTTCAACCAGCTCAAATACAAACATTCTTTTCAATTTAGCACCCCTCTAATAAAGTTTTTAATCCGTCAACAGTTGATATAATATAATCAGCTCCTGCCGTTTTTAATTCCTCAAGGGTCCCATAACCATATAGCACCCCAGCTACATCAATTTGATTTGTAATTGCACCTTTTACATCATATTTTCGATCTCCAATCATTAATACACTTGAACGCTGACCCTCAATATGGGATAAAGCATCTTTTACAATACCCGATTTACCGCTTTTCTTTTCATCCATTGAACTACCTGCCACATAATCAAAATATTTCATCATTTTATATTTCTCTAGAATTTGAATTGCATATTTTTCAGGTTTAGAAGTTGCTAAATAGACCTTTTTTTCTTGCATTTTACAATATTCTAGCAACTCATATATTCCCGCATAAACCGTATTTTCAAAAATGCCTTTTTTTTCATAATATTCTCTATAATATACTATTGCTTTTTCAGCCTGTTCATCATCATATTCAAAATACTCTCGAAAAGAATCCAATAATGGAGGACCAATAAATTTATATAATGATGACCGCTCCTCTACTTTTATTCCAAATTTATCCAATGCATATATTACTGAATTTGTAATCCCCAACCCAGAATCTATCAATGTTCCATCTAAGTCAAAAATTATATATTCTTTCTTCATTCTGCCACTCTACTTTCTTGCCTAAAATATTGCTTAAATTATAATACAATCCCCCCTAAATGTAAAATATTTTTTACTTATCCGCCGCAAGTGCGTAGCTCTGAGGGGGACTTTCCACTTATCCGCCGCAAGTGCGTAACTCTGAGGGGAACTTATGCCTCCCTTTTTAATTCTTTTAGAATATCTTGATACATCAAAATAAGTTCCACATCCTGTATATTCCCTTGGTCAAAAATAATTTTTTCCATCATATTTATAATCTTCTCATCAGGTCCTATTGGAATTCCTTGTTTTTGAATACTATTTTTTACATTTTCAACTTCCATCTTTGCATACTCTTTATTCATAGCTTTTTCTAAAAATATCAAAGAACCATTTGCATTTTCTGTTTCAGAAAAATAATTGCTATAATTATATAAACAAGCTGATATATCCGGTTGATATATTTGCATATAATAAAAACCCAGTAATCTATAATATCTAGCCAAATCTTGTCTAGTAAAAATATAAAAATACATTTCATCCAACTGATTTTTCATTTCATTAAATTTCTCATTTTCTCCATAACTTTCGCATAACGTAAATAAAGTATCTAAATCAAAAGGATTCCACTGAAGAGACTTTTTGAAATATTCTTTTTTTTCTTCTAGCGTTTGTGCTCTTTCTCCTAAAATCCGAAATAATTCATGTATTCTATAATCGCTATACATAAGATCTTGTGTATTTTTATATTCTCTATATAAATAAACCTCCAAGATATGATTTAAACAAATCCACTGCTCATTTGAATCATGCATTGGAATAATCTCATTTAAAAAATTCAAAATATCTCTGGAAGCCACATCTGTTTTCATATTCATTATCTTTTGATATTGCTGTTCTAAATTCATTTTCCCTCCCAAAAATATTAAATAAGGAGAGGAACTTCCTCTCCCTATTTAATATTCTATTCTGATCCGTCGACAGAGCAATCTCTGAGGAGGACTTACCTTTTATTATTCAATCAATATTAATTATTAAAAGCAACATTAATCTCAACCGGTATATCATCTGCAATCATTTGAATTCCTATAACTTGATGTGAACTCATTTTAACATCGACATCAGTTCCATATAACAATGTCGGTGTAGAAATATCTATTAATATACCTTGAGAGTAAAATACAGTTGCAGCATTAGCAGTCAACATATTGGCCATCTCAGAAAGAGCACTTTTCGACATCTCGTCTAATTCCTCAACAGGCATTCCCATCATCATCGTAGATGCAATTTTCTTAGCATCTTCAAAATTAATCGTATATACCACATTCCCTTTGATAGATCCGACAATTCCTACTATAATTATAACTCCAGTTTTTACAAGTTCCTGTTCTTTTATACTCAATTTACCTTTTGTCACTGTTGCAAAACCCATGCTTGGCATTACAGACGCAAATGACTGTATAAATGGATTAACATGATTTACATCCACTATTTTTCACCTCTTTCAAATCCTATATTTATTAATATTTTACCAAATTCTGTATCCGCAATCCCCGTTGCAGTTTTGCAATTTGAAGCTGAAATATGTACTCTATCTCCATGAATAATCGATGGTGGTGCAATTCTTAATCCATAGGAATGTTCCATTCTATTTAAATATGAACATGCTGTTCCTGTAATAATATTACCAAACTCTCCTATTGCAGCCATAATTTCTTTATGATTACTCGGTTCACGCTTTTGTAATGAAGTTGTAAACTTAACTGCCGTATCATCATCCATATCCAATAATACTCTGCCTGAAAATTTCCCAATAATTGAGACAATCACAGTAATTCCCCTAGAGACAAATTCTTCTTCTCCATAGCCTTCTTGAATTCGTGTTATATTCGTTTTGGTCATTTTCTGAAAACTATTTATAAAATTTTCCTTGAAAATAGGAAAATATATTTCATTCAAAGTTCGAAACAGAGTTTCTGCCCCTAACACTTTATTAACCACTGATAATAGCTCTTCTGGATCCACTGGTTTTTGAACATATTCTAATATTCTATTTAAATATGCTTCTTTGATTAATTGTTCATCCATTAAAGAACTAATCATAATAATTTTCATCTTAGGGTCTATTATATGCAAGGCCTTAGAACATTCAAAACCATTTGCTCCTGGTAATGTCATGTCCATTGTGACTAATTCAGGTTTTGTTGCTTTTACCACAGCAACCGCTTCTTCAAGATTTCCTGCTTCCCCAACTACATCAAATCCTCCATCTTCAAGTATTCCTCTTATCAATGCAACTGAAAAAGATGAATCATCTACTACCACAATTCTACCACCCATAGAAATTACCCACCTTTCAATATAATTTATATAATTTTATCATATTTTAAAACGAAAGTCACTAATCATATTTAATATATATTGTATCCTATGTACACTAATTGATCTCTAAAATAATTTTTTATTATTTTAACAAAAAACTCTTTTGCTAAACAAACAATTATTTTACATCATCTCCCTTTAAGTCCAAAAAAACTTTTATAATTTCCGGATCAAAAAACACACCTGATTGTTTTTCCATATATTCTAATAGTTTACGTTTTGTAAATTCTTCATTCTCCGAATTCACCATTTTTATATAAAATTCTGCAACCGCTAGAATTCTTGCATGAAAAGGAATTTCAGTCGCTTTTAAATGTTTTGGATATCCTGTTCCATCCCAGTTTTCATGATGTGCATATACTGCGATTGCTATATCAAGCGTTTTATCAAATAGACTTAAAATTCGATAACCAACAATCGGATGAAAATTATGATTATTCATCTCTTCACCTTTTAAAAATTCTTCTTTATAAATTTCTTCTTCTGACAAAACAATTTTACCAATATCATGCAAATATCCTAATTCTTTTAATTTATGTAATTCAGACTTCGGCAAATTCATTTTTTCACCAATTTCCACACATAATTTACTTACCATTTCTGAATGAATTTTTTGAAATTTATTTTTTTCATGTAAAGAGCTAATAATAGTATTAATTAAATCTTCATCTATTTTTGACCTATTAATATTTTTTTCATAATACATTTTATTTTCAGCATCTTCTATTATTCTAATTATATTTTGACTTTCCGTTGTCTTTGTCGCCGACCCAATTGCCATACTACATTTTATTGCATTAATTTTATGATCTTCCATACAATTTTTTAACTCTGCTATACTTTTTTCACATTGTGTTTGTGTTGTTTTTGGAAGAATCACAATAAATTCATCTCCACCAATTCTTGCTATAATTCCATTTTCTCCAAAAAAATCTTGTAACTTTTCACATGCACATTTAATTAACTTGTCTCCAACCGTATGTCCAAAAACATCATTTGTAAGTTTCAGTCCATTAATATCCCCAAAGATAATAGAAATCGGTAAATTTTCCGGAATATTTAAAAGAGAAATATTTTCTTCATAAAACCTTCTGTTATAAAGTCCAGTAAGCCAATCATGATAATTCAAATATTCAATATGACGCTCATTCTTTTTTCGTATTGAAACATCAAAGAAACTTAAAACAGCTCCTATAATTTTATCATCTCTGTATTGTGGATATGAAAAAATTTCTATTTCTATTTCATTCCCTATTCCATCTAATATAACACCTTGGTCACTATGTATTTCCGTACCTGTTTGAATTGCATTCATTATATAGTCGATAAATTCTTCTGTATCACTATCAGATATACTGGCATGTTGAAATATGGTATTTATATTTTTTCCTATTATCATTTGCATATTAAGAAATCCCAACATATACATTCCGCTTTCATTACAAAATGTACAATTTCCTTCTAAATCTACGCCAATCAATCCTTCAGCTGTTGAATTAAGAATAACCCCCAAGTTAATCTTACTTTCATTAAGCAATATATTCGCATTTTTTAATTCAAGCGTTCTTTGCTCCACCATATCTTCCAAATGATTTACCAGTCCATTAATTGTATCTGCCATTTCATTAAACGAATTTGAAAGCTCTCCAATTTCATCATTTCTTACAACTTTTATTTTTTTATCAAATTCTCCTTTTTTGAATTTTTTTGTTATCTTTATCAAAGTAAACAATGGATGAAAATATTTTCTAATTAAAAATACATATACCGCTAAAGCAATTGTTGAAATAAGTATAATTAACATAATAGAAAGTTCAATATTATTACGAACATCTATCATTAAATACTCTATTGGTATTGCCTCTACTATCACCCATTCCATTCCATTTTTTTCGTATAAAACCGCTTTTATTTTATAGTCGTCTATATCTAAATTTTCTTCTCCATATTCCAAATAATTTTGATATCCTTCACGCAAAACAGGGTTATCCAACTCTTTCGGTGTAAGGCGAACTATTTCATCATTTTCATTTTGAAAATAGTTATCTTCCTCTTCCGAATTAGCGATTAGATACCCTGTATTTTTTTCAAAAACCATTGTAAAACCATTTTTTTCTTGTGCAATAGATTCTAGAAAAACACTGCAAGATGATAATACCACATGCGCCACTAACACACCTTGTATTTCATCCTCATTGTTATACACCGGATTAGATATGGAAATAGCTATGTTATTTAAAATATCTTGCGTTTGATTATCTAAAAATACGGTATTATGATTTTCTATTGCCAACATATACCATTCTTCATTTTTAGGATTATACGAATCAAAAGTGCTTTCCAGTATATTATTCCGTATAATTTCAACTTCTCCATTTTCTTTGATTTTCTCACCATAATACTCACCCTGTTCTGTAGCATAACCGATACTATAAATTTCATTATCATCATTTTTTAATATTGTAGTAAAATAATCAAATAATTCTGTGGAGTTGTCTACATCAATAATATTTTCTCGAATTAGATAGTTTCCATTAATAAGAATATCTTCCGGTTTTTCCAGAAAAATATCCATTTGATTTTCAATATTACTACTCATATCATCAATTACTGTTGATATTGTTGTTTGTACAGATACATACCAATTATACAAAACAATTCCTGTAACAATGGAAACAGTTGATAATAGCATCCAGATAGAAACAATAATAATTGTTTTTCTAATAGATAGCTGTTTTTTCACCCTGTACTCCCCCTTAAATATCTCTATGTGTGTTTTAATCTACATTGTTATTCACAAGGATAGTTTACTCCCCAATCAAATCTAATTTGATCCATTAATTCCATAATTCTTAAAATTTCTTTGTGTGGCATTTCTTGACATTCTATTTTATTGTTTTGCAACGCATGTTGGCATGCATTTATTTCATATTCAAAACCTGTTAACTGTTCTGGTCTTTTTTTCATAAAAATTTCTTTATTTTCTTCATTATATACGGTTACAGCTTCATAATTATTAATATTATCAATTACCGCATATCCTTTTGTTCCATATATCTGCCCTCTGCGGTCCCCTACTGCCCCCATTGATACATTCAAAACAGCCATCGTTCCATTCTTATATGTTAAGGTGATACTTTCATTACGATCAACGCCCGTTTGATGATAGGTACAAGTGGATGTTATCTTCTCAACTTCAGTACCTAATATTATAGATGCCCAATTTAAAACATATACACCTAGATCCAACAAAGCGCCACCTGCCAAATTAGGATCATATAATCTTTGATTTTTTTCAATATTATATCCTAAATTAGCCGAAGTCATTTGAACATCTCCAATCATTCCAGATGATATAATATCCTTAATCGTCTTTACCATTGGCATATACCTTGTCCAAATACCTTCTGCAACAAAAATCTTTTTTTCATACGCTTCTTCTAATATTTCTTTCGCCTGTTCACGATTGATGGCAAATGGTTTTTCACATAATATTGCTTTATTATATTTCAAACATAGTTTCATATGTTGATAATGCTGAGAATGAGGCGTTGCAATATATATCAAATTCACTTTTGGATCCAACATTAGCTCCTCATAAGAACCATACACCTTTTTAATACTATTATTTTTCCCAAATTCTTCTGCTTTTTTTAATTCTCTAGAAGCCACTCCATAAGCGCAAGCTGTATCCATATCCTTTAAAGTGTTTGCCATAAAACGAGCAATATTTCCTGTTCCAACTATGCCAATATTTAAAATATCCAATATAATCTCCTTTATTATTGCATGATTTTTCTTCTTAAAACCATAGGTAATATTCCACCATTTCTATAACATTCAATATCTACTTCTGAATCAAATCTAACCATTGCTCTAAAGTCAGATATTGTACCATCTTCTTTTACAGCACTTACTTTTACCAATTCTTTTGGTTTAACATCATCATTAATATGAATTGTTATTGCTTCAGATCCTGTTAAATGTAATGAATCTGCAGATTCTCCATTTACAAATTCCAAAGGCAGAACCCCCATCATAATTAGATTAGACCTATGAATTCTTTCATAACTCTGTGCAATCACTGCTTTTACTCCTAAGAGCATTGGTCCTTTTGCTGCCCAATCTCTTGACGAACCCATTCCATAATCTTTTCCTGCTAGAACTACCAATCCAGTATTTGTTTTTTGATATTTTTCACAAGCATCAAAAATCGGCATAATTTCATTACTAGGCCAATATGTAGTAAATCCACCTTCTCTATTATTTGCTAATTTATTTCTAATTCTAATATTAGCAAATGTTCCCCTCATCATAACTTCATGATTTCCTCTTCGAGATCCATAGGTATTAAAGTCGTCGACACTTATTCCTTGCTTTTTCAAATAAATACCTGCTGGCGTATCTTGTCCAATTGATCCTGCTGGTGATATATGATCTGTTGTAACAGAATCATTAAAACTTGCAAGTATGCGTAACCCATTTAACAACTTCACTGGAGATGTTTTCATATTAAAATCCACAAAAAATGGTGGGTTTTTAATGTATTCTGATTTTTTATCAAATTCATAGTTCAGACCTTCTTTTGCAAGAATACCCTTCCACATATCATTTTCATAAATTGTTTTATATATGTTTTCATAAATATCAGCCGTTACATACTTATGTACAGTATCGCTTATCTCTTTTGCAGATGGCCATATATCCTTTAGATATACTTGGTTACCTTTATCATCCACACCTATTGCATCTTTGGTTAAGTCCACTCCAATGTTTCCAGCTAATGCGTATGCAACCACCATAATTGGTGATGCAAGATAATTTGCCTTTACCAATGGATGAATACGTCCCTCAAAATTTCTATTTCCAGATAATACAGAAACTGTCAATAAATCGCTTTCTTGAATTGCTTTGGTAATTTCCGGACGTAATGGTCCAGAATTACCAATACATGTTGTACAACCATATCCAACCACATTAAATCCAAGTTGATTTAAATATTCTTGTAAACCAGAGCGTACTAAATATTCAGATACAACTTTTGATCCTGGAGCCAAAGATGTTTTTACATATGGTGGGATTTGAAGTCCTTTTTCAACTGCTTTTTTTGCTAAAAGTCCCGCTCCTAGCATAACAGATGGATTGGATGTATTGGTACATGAAGTAATGGCTGCAATTACAATTGCACCAGTTTTCATTGTATAATCCTGGTTGTTTTTATCTAAAACAGTTACTGTTTTATCAATTTCTTTGTCCGTTAAACCATGTCCTTGATTTCCCTGAGGAGCCACAAGAGATTCCATGTATTTATCTTTCATTTGTCCCAAAGGAATCCTATCTTGAGGTCTTTTAGGTCCTGCTAAAGAACTCTCTATCATATTTAAATCCAATTCTAATACTTTTGAATAAGATGCTTCATATGTATAATCCTGAAACATTGAATTTGTCTTTAAATAAGTCTCAATTAATTCTATTTCATCTTGTTTACGTCCAGTTAGTTTCAAGTATTTAATTGTTTCTTCATCTACAGGAAAATATCCACAGGTTGCCCCATATTCCGGTGCCATATTCGCAATTGTTGCACGATCTGCTAACGGTAATGTTTTTACACCATCACCAAAATATTCTATAAATTTATCTACAACTCCATGTTTACGTAGTAACTCTGTCACAGATAATGCCAAATCTGTTGCAGTAACACCTGTTTGAAGTTTTCCCGTGATTTTAACACCAATCACTTCTGGTAATGGTAAATAAGATGGCTGACCCAGCATTCCTGCTTCTGCTTCAATTCCACCAACGCCCCATCCCAATACACCCAATCCATTAATCATGGTTGTATGGGAATCCGTTCCTACCAAAGTATCTGGATACAAATACATCTCTCCATTTATTTCTTTATGCATAACAACTTTAGCTAAATACTCAAGATTTACTTGATGTACAATTCCATTTCCAGGAGGCACTACAGAAAATTGTTCAAATGCTGTTTGCGCCCATTTTAAAAATTCATATCTTTCATTATTTCGTTGTAATTCTAAAGTCATATTTGCTAATAACGCTTGTTCACTAGCATATTGGTCTACTAACACGGAATGGTCAATTACCAAATCAACAGGAATATCAGGATTGATTTTTTCCACAAGTTCCTCTTGATTAGACCCTTTCACATAATCTTTGATTGCCGCCCTCATTGCTGCAAGATCTAATACTGCTGGTACTCCTGTAAAATCTTGAAGAATAACCCTTGCAGGAAGGAATGGAACTTCTTCTGTAGATGCTTTTATTCCCCAATTTGCAATTCTTTCTATATGTTTCCATGTTATTGATTCCGTATTTTCTTGCCTAAGTGCGGATTCCAGTAATATCTTAATTGAAAATGGAAGTTTTTCAATCTGATACCCAAGTTCCTCTAATTCTTTTATTTGAAAATAGTTATATTCTGTTCCATTTACTGTAAGATTTTTTATATATTTATTTTTCATATAGTTGCCTTTCTTATCTCTTATTTTTCTTTTATTGAAAGAAGTTTTCTTAGTAAAGTTTCCAAGTTGATTTTTTCTTGATCCGTTAAAGCCATAAAATATTTTTTAATTTTTTTATAATAAATTCCACTTACCTTTTCAGCAATTCTATTTCCTTTTTGAGTTAAATAAATTGTTTGTTGCTTATCTTTGTTTATAATAATATATTCTTTATTTTTTAATTTTTTCAAAATACCTTTATACTCTTTTGTATCAGAAACTTTTTGTTTTAAATCTGCTTTATTTACTTTTCCATTTTCATATAAATACATTAATACTTTATCTTTATTCTTTACATAAATCACCTTTGAATTAAAAGAAAGTAATTGTAAAATTTCATTTTCTCTCTTTGGAAGTTCTTTTTTTCTTAAATCTATATTATCTGTCATTGTTTTATTTTTTTCTTTTTCATTATTTTTCTTTAATTTTTTAACATAATCACGCCCTTTATGACACCTAGGTTCTGATAACAAACAATGTCTAGAGCAATGAGGACATCTTTTTATTTCTTTTGTATTTTTTTTCATATACAGTCCTCCTTTTTCTTAAAATTTATAATATCAATACTATTATATCCTATTTATGAATGATTGTCATAATATTTACATGACTTTTTCTTCCTATGAAATCTCTATTTGATTTCTTTTATTATACAATGTTCTATAGCCCAAATACAACGATCCAAAGGAAGATGTACATACTACCGTACAAATCGCGATCATAATGGCAATTTGATATAAAATAGCTGTCATAGGAAGTGTTCCTGATAAAATTTGTCCCGTCATCATACCTGGTAATGATACAATTCCCATTCCTACCATATTATTCATGGTTGGTAATAAGGCTGTTTCTAATGCCTGTCTTACAAAAGGAATTAAAATTTGCTTTGGATCGGCTCCAATACATAATAATGCATCGATTCTACTTTTTTGACCTTCCAAACTTTCTCTAAATGTTTTAATTCCTAAGGTTGCTCCCGTCATAGAGTTTCCCATAACCATGCCTGCAATTGGAATAACATATTGAGCATTAAAAATATCCTCTCCTACAACTAATTTTATAAAATAAATGGTTACCAATAACCCTGGTAAAAAAAGAGAAATGGCTATTCTTATTTGAAATCTTTTATTTAAACCTTTATTTTTCGAAAGAACTCTATATACAGCAAAGATAATCATTCCCATAAAATAAGTAACTGTTAGTATTGGATTTGGATTTTCAAAAATGTAGGTAAGAATCAATCCTGCCAATGTAAGTTGAATTGTCATCCTAATACTACCAATAATTAACAATTTTGACTGATTCACTTTACAAATCTTCATAACAATCAAAACAATAATCAAGAGAAAATATATTAACGAAAATTGCCATAGTTCCATTTGAATGACTGTACTCATACACGAATCCTCTTTTCTAGATTTATTGTATATTCCGAGAATTGTTCCACTAATCTAGGATTATGACAAATTATAATCGGTGTAATTTTATGTGTTTCACAAAACTCTTTTATAGAATGAAAAAATTTAATTGCCGTAACTTCATCTAAAGAAGCCGTTGGCTCATCAAAAAGTAAAACCTCTGGGCAAAAGGAAATACAAATAGCCAAAAAAACTCTTTGTCTTTCTCCTCCAGATAATTTCTCACATTTTGAATCCAAAGAAAATTCTCCACAACATATCTCTAAATATTTTTCTATCTCCGAATCTTTTGGACATTCCTGTTCTCTATATTCATAATATATTCTAAAATTATCTTTAATTGTACCATCAAAAAGCCATACTTGTTGAGATACAAGAAGAACCTCTTTTCTTAATTTTAAAGTGTCCATCTCTTGAATATCCGTTTGTTTATAAAAAATACTTCCAGCATTAGGAGATACTGTTGCATTTATTAATTTTAATAAAGTGCTTTTTCCACATCCACTTTCTCCCGTAATAAAAATCATTTTACAATATGGTATTTCCATATCTGGATATTGAATAATGTCTAAAAATTCTAGATTTTTAATTTGAAAAATTCCTTGCATTCGTATTCCCTCTCATTCTATACTATTTTACCAACAGAGCAACACTCTTGGAGGAATCTTCCCATCCTCGTCTATCTGTTTTTATTATATATTAACTATGAATTTTTTACTAGAAAAAAAGCCGTCTAAACAGACAGCTTTAACTTACTTATCCGCCGCAAGAGCATAGCTCTGAGGGGGACTTTCCTTACTTATCCGCCGCAAGAGCATAGCTCTGAGGGGGACTTTCCTTACTTATCCGCCGCAAGTGCATAGCTCTGAGGGGGACTTTCCTTACTTATCCGCCGCAAGTGCATAGCTCTGAGGGGGACTTTCTATTCTTAAATACTTTATTTAATATATTCTTATTGTGACATCAACGAAATATATTCAAATATCATAATAAAATGACAAATACTTCCTCCTAATACAAACAAATGAAATATTTCATGAGATCCAAAATTTTTATGTTTTAAATTAAAAATAGGAACTTTTAACGCATATATAATTCCTCCTACGGTATATATAATTCCACCAAACAATAACCAAAAAAACGCCTGCGAAGATAATGCTTGCTTTAAAGGTATAAATACTACAATACAAACCCATCCCATTGCAATATATATTGCTGAAGAAAACCATTTTGGACAATAAATCCAATTCCACTTAATAATAATACCAAACAATGCAATAAACCATACTAAACCAAATAAAATATAACCATATTTTCCTCTTAAAGCAATTAATGCAACAGGTGTATAAGAACCTGCTATTAAAATAAATATCATCATATGATCCATTTTTTTAAGAAGCTCATTTACTCTAGCACTAGAATCTATACTATGATACAGCGTACTTGCACTATATAAAAGAATCATACTAATAATAAATACTAAAATAGAAAACATACTTAATAAATCTTGCATTTGTGATTCTCTAATCAACAATGGAATTGCGCCTATTATAGCAAATACCGCACCTATAAAATGGGTAATTGCACTTCCTGGTTCTTTTAATTTAATTTTCATTTTATCATACCACCTTGTTATGCGTCTATTATGCCTTATTACATAGTTTTAATTACTATGTAATATCATATTTAAATATTACATCATTTTAAATGTGAATTCAACTAAAATATAAAAAAATTCAAAGAATTTTCATTCTTTGAATTTTAACATTCTAACTAACATACCTCCCCCTCAGAGTCGTACTCTTCGATAAAATGGGGAAATGATTAAGATAATCTATTTTTAAAATCATTATAATTAAATTCTCGTACCACATAATCCACTTGCTTAGAATTACGATACACAATAGATGGAAGAGGCATTCCATTAAAAGTATTGGTTTTTACCATAGTATATAAAGCCATATCTTCAAATATTAATAGATCTCCAATTTGTAGTTTTTTGTCAAAAGAATACTCACCAAAAATATCCCCTGCAAGACATGTAGGTCCTCCAAGTCTATAGGTATATTTTTTTTCCATTGGTTCTCCACTATTCATACAAGGCGGCCTATATGGCATCTCTATTACATCTGGCATATGACAAGCGGCAGAAGTATCTAAGATTGCAATATTCATATTATTTTTCATAATCTCTAATACTTTTGTCACCAAAACTCCTGCCTGATATACCACTGCTTCTCCTGGTTCTAAATACACTTTCACATGATAAGTATCTTGTATATGCATAATTAGTCGTTCTAATAATTCAATATTATAACCTGGTTTCGTTATATGATGACCTCCACCAAAATTAACATACATTCCTGCTTTTAAATACTTTCCAAATTTTTCCTCAAATGCCTTTAATGTAACTTCTAAATCATCTGAATCCTGTTCACACAATGTGTGAAAATGAAACCCATCCAATAATGGTAAAATACTTTCATCAAATTCTTGAATTGTAGTTCCTAATCTAGAACCCTTTGCACAAGGATCATAGATATCATGCCCCTCTTGTGTTGAACATTCTGGATTCACTCTTAATCCAACTGTTTTTCCTTTTGTTTTCGCAATATTTCCGTATTTCTTTAATTGTGAAATAGAATTAAAAACTATATCATCTGCATATGATAGAATTTCCTGAAACTCATCTTCCCTAAATGCGGGAGAATATACATGGACTTCTCCCTTGAAATATTCTCTCCCTAGTCTAGCTTCATAGACACCACTAGAAGTCGTTCCGTCCAAATACTCACTAATCAAAGGATAAGAATAAAACATTGAAAATGCTTTTTGAGCCAATAATATTTTACATCCTGTTTTATTTGTAATTGCTTTTAAAATTTCAAGATTATAAATTAATTTTTCTTCTTCTATAAGAAAATATGGTGTTTTAATTGTGTGATCAATTTTCATATTAATCTACCAATACAGGATTATTATTAATAACCCATGGAAGTCCCCATGTGTTAAGTGCTTCCATATATGGATCCGGATCAAATTCTTCTACTGTATATACTCCCGCTTTATTCCACTTTCCTGTAAGAAGCATCATTGCTCCAATCATTGCTGGCACTCCAGTTGTATAAGAGATTGCTTGAGACCCAACCTCACGATAACACTCCTGATGATCACATACATTATAAATATAAGCAGATTTTTTCTCTCCATCTTTCATTCCTGTAAAAATACAACCAATATTTGTCTTTCCAACTGTTCTTGGGCCCAAACTTGCGGGATCAGGTAACAATGCTTTTAAAAACTGGATTGGAACAATATCATGTCCTTCATATTTAATTACAGAGGTTGACAACATCCCTATATTTTCAAGGCATTTCATATGTGTTAAATAACTTTCTCCAAATGTCATAAAGAATCGAATTCTTTTAACCTCTGGAATATTTAATGCAAGTGACTCAATTTCCTCATGATGAAGAAGATACATATCTTTATGTCCCACTTGCTCAAAATCATATTCTCTTTTAATAGCCATAGGTTCTATTTCAATCCATTTTCCATCTTCCCAATAAGAACCCGGTGCTGACACTTCCCTTAAATTAATTTCAGGATTAAAATTAGTTGCAAAAGCATAGCCATGATCCCCACCATTACAATCCAAAATATCTATTGTTTCAATGGAATCAAATAAATGTTTTTGTGCGTAAGCACAATATGCTTGAGTAACTCCAGGGTCAAAGCCAGAACCAAGTAGTGCTGTTAAACCAGCCTCTTCAAATTTCTTTTTATACTCCCACTGATAAGAATAATCAAAATATGCAGAAAATCCAACTTTATCACATCTTTCTTCATATCTAGCCTTCCACTCAGGTTCTGTAAGATCTTCTGGCTCATAATTTGCTGTATCCATATAATTCACTTTACAAGCAAGGCACGCATCCATTATTGTTAAATCTTGATAAGGGAGCGCAATATTCATTACAAGATCTGGCTGTACCTTTTGAATTAATGCAATTAATTCTTGAATATTATCTGCGTCTACTTGTTCCGTTGTTATTTTTGTTGTTGTTGTATTTTCTAACTTTGCTTTTAATGCATCACATTTTGATATTGTTCTACTTGCAATACATATTTCTCCAAATACTTCACTATTCTGACAGCATTTACTAATTGCAACAGTTGCAACCCCTCCACACCCAATTACCAATGTTTTTTTCATATTAATCTCCTTTTAAATTTAA
>JBFHFI010000027.1:0-18020 GCA_041583675.1 Butyrivibrio sp.
CAGAATATTCTGGCAATATGGATACGGGAGTTTATATTGGTGGAGAATATGATGTATTAGTTAGATTTGTGACATTTGTTACAGAAGATGGCGAGATGGGCTCCGCATATATTATTATGCAGATCCAAGAATTAATACCGCAATTAAAGATGCTGGTTTTTGACGGAATTATTGCAATTTTAATTGTTCTTGTGTTGACAAGTGCATTATTTACAACTTGGGTATTTAAAGAAACTGTAAATCCAATTAAAAAATTAAAGCTTGCAACTTATAATATTAAAAATGGAAATCTGGATTTTGATATGAATGTACAAGGAAAAGATGAAATTGCAGAATTGTGTAGAGATTTTGATGATATGCGAATACGTTTGAAAGAAAACACACAAGAGAAGCTGGAATCAGATTCTGAAAGTAAGGAATTGATTAGTAATATATCACATGATCTAAAAACACCTATTACGGCTATTAAAGGATATGTAGAGGGGTTGATGGATGGAGTGGCAGATACTCCGGAGAAAAGAGATCGATATATTAGGACTATTTATAATAAGGCTTGTGATATGGATAAATTAATAAATGAATTAACTTTTTATTCCAAAATAGATACAAATAAAATGCCTTATCATTTTACTAAAATTAATGTAATGGAGTATTTTAATGATTGTATTGAAGAGATAGGAATAGAATTAGAAGCACAAAATATTAAGTTGAAATATCAAAATGAATTAGTGAGAGATACTACGATTATAGCAGATGCAGAACAATTAAAACGAGTTATTAATAATATAATAGGAAATTCTGTGAAATATATGAAAGATAATCAAGGAGTGATTGGAATTCAATTAACTGAAACTGAAGAATATATATCCATTAAAATTGAAGATAATGGAAAAGGAATTCATAAAGAAGATTTACCTTATATTTTTGATAGATTTTATCGCACGGACGCGTCTAGAAATTCAAGGCAAGGTGGAAGTGGGATAGGATTATCCATAGTTAAAAAAATAATATTAGATCATGGTGGCACAATATCAGCAACAAGTGAGATAGATAAAGGAACATGTATGAATATTCTTATAAAAAAATTTGTGGATTCAGAAGTGGAATCAGAAAAATGTAATTTAAAAGAAAGTGGAGGAAAAAAATTTGAGTAAAATATTAATTGTAGAAGATGAAAGTAGTATTGCAGAATTAGAAAAGGATTATCTTGAATTAAGTGGATTTGAGGTAGAAATTGCAAATGATGGAATAGAGGGATTGAAACAGGCGATAGAAAAAGAATATGACTTGTTTATATTAGATTTAATGTTACCAGGTGCAGATGGATTTGAAATTTGCAAACAAATACGTAAGGTGAAAAACACACCCATTATTATGGTTTCTGCAAAAAGGGAGGATATTGATAAAATTAGAGGATTGGGATTAGGGGCGGACGATTATATGACAAAGCCTTTTAGTCCAAGTGAATTGGTGGCGCGTGTAAAAGCTCATTTATCGAGATATGAGAGATTAATAGGTTCTGCTACAGAAAAAAATGAAATTATAGAGATTAGGGGCATTAAAATAGATAAAACGGCGAGACGAGTATTTATTGATGGAGAAGAAAAGAATTTTACAACAAAAGAGTATGACCTTTTGTTGTTTCTTGCATCTAATCCAAACCATGTGTTTACTAAGGATGAACTATTTAGTAATATTTGGGATATGGAATCAATAGGTGATATTGCAACAGTTACTGTGCATATAAAAAAAATAAGGGAGAAAATCGAATTTAACACAGCAAAGCCTCAATATATTGAGACTATTTGGGGTGTTGGATACCGATTCAAAATATAATGAAACCAGAAATTGTTTTTGAAGAAGAAAATATTATAATATGTAATAAACCTCCAGGAGTTGCTTCTCAATCAGATAAAACTTTTGAAACAGACCTTAATAGTGGGATTTTGACATATTTGGTTGAGTCAGGGAAAGCACCATATTGCACACCGATTAATCGATTGGATAAGCCAGTAGGAGGCCTTGTATTATTTGCATGTGATAAAAAAACGGCATCTAAGTTATCTGCAATGACGGGTGAACATGCAATTGAAAAGTATTATTATGCAGTAGTAAAAGGAGTGATGATTGGGAAGGGAGAATTTGTTGATTATTTAATAAAAGAGCCTAGAAATAATCTTTCAAAAGTTGTTTCTAAAGATGTTAAAGGGAGTAAAAAAGCGATTCTTTTATATGAGGCATTGGAGACAAAGCAAATAGAAGGTCAGGATTATACTTTGTTGAGAATTCGATTATTAACAGGCAGACACCATCAAATACGTGTTCAATTAGCCTCTAGAGAGCATTGTTTATATGGAGATATGAAATATAATTCAGAGTTTATACAAAGCAGAGGAGTGTTTCCAGCATTGTTTGCATATAAATTATCTTTTGTAAATCCAAATGGACTTCCTAAAATAACAGTGGAAGTAGAACCAAAAGGTTCCATTTGGAAATTTGATATATTAAAAAAAAAGAATGATGATGAATTATAATCAATAGTTTATGATATAAAATCGTTGAAAAATAATGGGAACCAAGGGGGATTGCTTGAAAAATATTGTTTTTCGTGTATAATTCAGATAGATATTATGATAATATATTTTAGGCATTGAAAACTTATTTACAAATCAAGACAATGGGTCTTTTGAAGGAGAATTTATAATGGGAAAAGACAAGAAATTAGTAGAAGCAATAACGTCTATGGAAGTGGATTTTGCACAATGGTATACGGATGTTGTTAAAAAAGCAGAACTTATTGAATATTCAAGTGTAAAAGGTTGTATGATTTTAAGACCCAATGGATATGCCATATGGGAGCATATTCAAAAAGGATTGGATGATAGATTTAAAGCAATTGGTGTTGAGAATGTTTATATGCCAATGTTTATACCGGAAAGTTTACTTCAGAAGGAAAAAGACCATGTAGAAGGGTTTGCTCCAGAGGTAGCATGGGTAACTCATGGTGGATTAGAGCCATTACAAGAAAGGCTTTGTGTTAGACCAACATCAGAGACTTTGTTTTGTGATTTTTATGCAAATATTATACAGTCCTATAGGGATCTGCCAAAGCTATATAATCAATGGTGTTCTGTTGTGAGATGGGAAAAAACTACGCGTCCTTTTTTAAGGTCTATGGAATTCTTATGGCAAGAGGGACATACTGCACATGCAACAGCAGAAGAAGCGGAAGAACGTACGATTCAAATGTTGAATGTATATGCTGATTTTTGTGAGCAAGTATTAGCAATACCTATGATAAAAGGGCGTAAAACAGATAAAGAAAAATTTGCAGGGGCTCATTCTACATATACGATTGAGGCATTGATGCATGATGGTAAAGCGTTACAATCAGGAACAAGTCACAATTTTGGAGATGGGTTTGCAAAAGCTTTTAATATTCAATATACAGATAAAGAGAATAAACTTCAGTATGTACATCAAACTTCATGGGGGATGTCAACAAGAATTATTGGGGCTGTTATTATGGTTCACGGTGATGATAGTGGGCTTGTTCTTCCACCAAGAATTGCACCGGTTCAGGTTATGGTAATTCCAATAGCGCAACATAAAGAAGGCGTTCTTGAAAAGGCAGAAGAAATAAAATCAAAAATAGCAGAAGCTGGATTTCGTGTAAAACTGGATGACTCTGATAAATCTCCTGGGTGGAAATTCTCTGAACAGGAAATCAAGGGTATTCCAGTAAGAATTGAATTAGGTCCAAAAGATATAGAGGCTAATCAAGCGGTTATTGTTAGAAGAGATACCAGAGAAAAGACAATAGTAACACTTGATGAGATTGCAGAATCATTAGGAACTGTTTTGGAAAAAATGCAAGATGAAATGTTGGAAAAAGCAAGATTGCATAGAGATTCTCATACATCAGAGGCAGTGACATATGATGATTTCAAGGAAAAGATTGCAAATAAACCAGGTTTTGTAAAAGCAATGTGGTGTGGAGATCTTGCTTGTGAAATGAAAATAAAAGAAGATACAACAGCTACAAGCCGCTGTATGCCAATGGAACAGGATCAAATAAGCGATTATTGTGTGTGTTGTGGAAAACCTGCTAAAAAATTGGTATATTGGGGGAAATCATATTAAAAAATTGATCAGGTGGAATATGAAAATTATATTACCAGATGAGGTAAGTGAAATTATAGGAATTTTAATTAAAAATGGATATGAGGCATATGCTGTCGGCGGATGTGTTCGCGACAGCATTATTCATCGTGTCCCAGGGGATTGGGATATCACTACATCAGCAAATCCATATCAAGTGAAAACATTGTTTAGAAGAACGATTGATACAGGTATTGATCATGGAACGGTAACGGTTATGATTGGGAAAAATGGTTATGAAGTTACAACATTTAGAATAGATGGAGAGTATGAAGATAGTAGACATCCGAATTCCGTTGAATTTACGTCGTCATTGATAGAAGATTTACAAAGAAGAGATTTTACAATAAACGCAATGGCCTACAATGAAGAACGAGGTATTGTAGATGAATTTCAAGGGGAACAAGACTTAAAATCTGGAATTATCAGATGCGTGGGAGATCCGGAAGAGCGTTTTCAAGAAGACGCTTTGCGAATGTTGAGAGCTGTAAGATTTTCAGCGCAGTTAGGATTTACTATAGAGGAAAAAACAGCACAAGCAATTTTGAAGTTGTCTTATTTAATAAATAAAATTAGTAAGGAAAGAATTCATACAGAGTTAAATAAAATTCTTGTTTCTGAGCACCCAGAATATATAGAACAAGCTTGTTTACTTGGGCTAACCAAGGAAACTTTTTCGGTGTTTGATAAAATAGAAGATAAGAAAATAGGTTTGGAATTTGTTTGTTTTGTACCAAAGGAGATAGGGTTTAAATATGCGGCATTATTATATTCGGCAGGAGAAAATAGAGTGTATAAAATGCTGAAAGAGTTAAAACTTGATAATCATACCGTGAATCAAGCAGTAATGTTAACAAAATATTTAAATGTTTATATTGAATGGGATCAAGTGACAATTAGAAAATTTGCTTGTATAATAGGAAAAGATGAATTAATACAAGTACTTAAATTTAAAGAATTATTCTATAAAGTGATAAAAGATACAAAAATGGTTACACATATCCAAAATTTGCAAAAATTATTTCAAACAATTATCGATAATAATGATTGTATTAAAATTGCAGACTTGGCTGTAAATGGTAGAGATCTTATAAATATTGGAATTCAACCTGGAATAGAAATGGGAACAATGTTGAAACATTTATTAGATATTGTTTTAGAAAATCCTCAAATGAATACAAAAGAAACGTTGTTAGAGATCGCGAAAAATCAATAAAGATATTGTTGAGTGTTTATTTTATAAATAAGAGAGAAGGTGGAGGTGTTTATGAGAAAAGTTATTATGCCTATTGTTGTGGTTATATTATTGGGGCTTTCATTTGTTTTGAGCTCTTGCTCATCATCTTCATCGACGGTAATACCTTATACCACAGAACACGAAGAATCAACAGAATCAGGAACTGATATAAAAGTAACGGCGGTTATTAGTCAAATTGATTTGGATACGAAAAGTGTTTCTTTTTCAGAAGTGGGAACAGAGGCTGAATTTATCTATCCTTATGATGGTGGAACTACTTTTTATAGTAAGTCAGATATTGCGATGGCCGCTACTCAGATAGAAGCGGGAGATATTGTAGACCTTTATTATGATTCTGGTTCTCATATGATTCATAAAATCCAAATTTCAACAAATGAAGAAGTATGGACAAATTCAAAGGTGACATCTTTTAAATTTGATGACACAACTCATTCTATGACAATTGGTAAAAGCTTATATTCTTATAGTGAAAAAACATTGGTGGTTTCAGATGGAGAAATAATTTCTGTTATGGAAATAAATGCTATGGATCAATTGGTCGTAAATGGGTATGGAAATAATATTGAGTCCATTGTAGTTGAAAAAGGACATGGTTATATTACCTTAGAAGGAGATCAGTTTTTTATAGGTGGTTTGGTTAATGTTGATGGGATATTAGTTAAAGAGATTGAAGAAAATATGATGCTAATTGTGACAGAGGGTAACCATAAAGTATCTGTTGTCAATGGAGATTATGAATCGGAAAAAAGCATTACAGTGGTAAGAAATCAAGAGATGAAAGTGGATTTTTCAGATGTAAAAGCAATCGTAACAGAAACAGGAAGTGTAAAATTTATAATTGATGTTGATGCAATTTTATATATTGATAATGTTGAGGTGGATTATTCTTCAATTGTGAATTTGGATACAGGAACACATTCTATTATTATTGTTTCTGATGATTATGATACATATACAGATATCATTGATGTTCAAAGTGGATATCAGACTGTAACATATTCATTAGGTTCTGATACAGATGAGACAACAACAGATTCTACGGAAACGACAACGGTAGTAGAAGGTGAAACGGTTGTGAGTTCTATAAATGATGTTACAGTTTCAGGACCTGAAGGTGGATATATATATTTTGATGGAACTTATATGGGGGTAGCACCAGTTACTTTTGATTTGGTAACAGGATCTCATGTGATTTCAATTCTTGCAGATAATGAAATAAATAGTTATACAGTTTACCTAGCAGAGGGTGGCGATGATGTTATTTATGATTTTGGAGATTAATAAAAAAGGAACTGTTTAAAAACAGCTCCTTTTCTTTATTTAAGAAATTTAATCGGTCTCAGATGAGGTTTCGCTATTTGTTTGAAACCAATCATCAAATTTTTGTAAAACGGCATCATAGGTGTCTTGACTAAGTTGTGGAAGTTCGTCACCCCAAGATTGCGTGGCTTGTTCGAATCCTTTTTTAAAGGCTTCAGTCATTTCTTCCATTAATTCTTCATCTCCACCGGATAGAGCAACAGCAAAGGACAGAATTCTATTAGAGGTTTGTTCAACACCCCAATATCCATCTTCGGAAACATCTTCCTGAGCTTTTGTAATCGCTTCTTGATCTGTGATTAAATTATCATCAACAAGTTTTTGCCATAATGATTTAGTGAAAATAGAAGCATTACCTTGTTGAAGAAACATTTTTTCAACCAAATCTTGTAATTGTTGTGTTTGATTGTCGGCATCTGCTTTCATTTGTTCTATTATATTGGCACGATCTACTTCTGAAGCGTTTGCAAGACTTGTTAAATCTGTAGAATCAGAAGCAATATAGATTGCAGATTCTTCCGAGTAAGTATTGTTAGTAACCGTTTTTGTTGTAGATGTTGTTGTAGTATTTTCAATTTGAGGGGATGTACTAATATTTGTAATTCCATTTACCATTTTTTTGTTTCCTTTCTTGACCCATAGGGCGTAAAATATTAAAATAAAAACCTCAATATATATATCGTAGAGAAGATGCTTAAACATAACCCTCTCATTGTATTAATTGTATTGCATTCAGTACATTGAAAGGCTATAATTAAAATATCTATATTCTATATATGAAAGGCTTGGAGGATTTATGGACAAAATAAGTATAAAAGCTTATGCAAAGATCAATCTTGGATTAGATGTAGTCAGAAAATTAGATAATGGATATCATGAAGTTAAGATGGTTATGCAGAATATCGATATTTTTGATAAAGTTAATTTGAAGAAAATAAAGACGGATGAAATTAAAGTGAATACAAATCTTCCTTTTTTGCCAACAGGTCCAGATAATTTGGTATATAAGGCTGCAGAATTATTAAAGAAGGAATTCCAAACAGGTGGTGTGGATATAGATCTATATAAATTTATTCCGGTTGCAGCTGGAATGGCTGGTGGAAGTTCAGATGCAGCAGCTGTTCTCAGGGGGATGAATGAGATGTATGACCTTGGACTAAGTAAAGAAGAACTAATGAAGAGGGGCTCTACATTGGGAGCAGATATTCCTTATTGTATTTTAGGAGGAACGGCACTTGCAGAGGGAATAGGAGAACATTTAACAAAATTACCTCCTTGTCCATCATGTTATGTTATAATTGGGAAACCAGCAATTAATGTTTCTACAAAATATGTATATGAACATTTGAAGTTAGATGAATTTATAAAACACCCAGACATTGATGGTATTGTGGAAGGAATTTACAATCAAGAACTTTTTCAAGTTACAGATCGATTAGAAAATGTACTTGAAATGGTGACTGAGAAAGCATATCCAGTGATAGGAAAGATTAAAGAGGATATGATTCAGCAAGGAGCATTAAACTCATTGATGAGTGGAAGTGGTCCCTCTGTGTTTGGAATATTTGATGATAAACAAAAAGCAGAACAGTGTAAAAATTTTTTAAAAAAAAGTAAATATACAAAAAATGTATATATAGCGAGATTGATAGACGGAGGGATGTAATTGATAATAGAAGGACATATTATAGATTCAGGGGACGGATTATCTCTTAGAGATTCTGTTTATAAAACTTTAAAACAAGCAATTATGACGGGAGAACTTTCCCCAGATGAGAGATTAATGGAAATTCATTTGGCAAATAAACTTGGAGTAAGTCGTACCCCGGTGAGAGAAGCAATTCGAAGATTGGAAAAGGAACAATTGGTTATCATTAATCCTAGGTGTGGAGCAAAAGTTGCAGGGATTACAGATAAAGATGTTACAGATGCATTGGAAGTAAGAATGACTGTAGAATGTATGGCAGTACGATTGGCATCCATTAATATCACAGAAGAACAGGTAGAAAGATTAGATCAGATTAATAAGGTGATGGAAATTGCGGTAGAAAAGGAAGATGTTACAGGTATTTCAGATGCAGATAATAATCTTCATAGAGTTATTTGTGAGGCTGCTGGGAATAATGTACTTTCAATGATTATGTTATTGCTTGAAGAACATGTATTGAGATATAGAATAGAATACATAAGAAGTATCCAAGATTTTAATGCGTTGCTATTAGAACAT
This sequence comes from Butyrivibrio sp., assembly GCA_041583675.1. Taxonomy (GTDB): domain Bacteria; phylum Bacillota; class Clostridia; order Lachnospirales; family Lachnospiraceae; genus Eshraghiella. The sequence goes on from JBFHFI010000027.1 coordinate 8,967, forward strand.
AAAGAACTTATTCAGGCATTAAAAGAAAGAAATGAAGCGGAAGCATCTAGATTAATTAGAATACATATAGAAAATCAATCGATTAAAATAAGAAAAATTATTCAAGATAAGAATAGCTGATTTTGAATTGCCTCAGATTTTTGATCTGAGGCAATGCTTGACTTGTATTTTATTTTTATATATCATATGAAGACATAGTTAAAGCATATGTTTTCAGGTGAAATAAAGAAGAAAGGATGGTCCTTTTTTTTCTGGACTTGGTTAATAGAGATGAATAAAACAACAGTTGCTGTATTATTTGGAGGGCAATCTTCAGAACATGAAGTTTCATGTGTGTCAGCTACAACCGTTATTAATAATATAAATAGAGAATATTATAATGTGATTATGATTGGAATTACACAGAATGGAAAATGGATTAAAACAGAGGATGTACAAGATATTATAGATGGAAGTTGGAGAGAAGGAAAAGTAAATATGGTTCTTTCTCCAGATATGGAGCATAAAGGATTTTTAGAAATAGAAAACAATCAGGTTAAAATTATTAAAATTGATGTTGTTTTTCCTGTGTTGCATGGATTATATGGAGAGGATGGGACAATTCAAGGAATTTTTGAATTAGCAGGAATTCCATATGTAGGCTGTGGATTAGCAGCCTCAGCATTGTCTATGGATAAAGTATTTACTAAAATAATAGTGAATTCACTAGAAGGTATAAGACAGGCAAAATATGTATCTTTTAGAAGAAGTGAATTAAAAGAAATGAAAAAGTGTATTGAAAAAGTAGAAGGTTCTCTTCCGTATCCAGTATTTATTAAACCTAGCAGTGCAGGATCTTCTAAAGGAGTGTCCAAAGCCCATAATGCTGAGGAGTTAGAAACAGGATTGTTGGAAGCTGCAAAGCATGATGAAAAAATATTAATAGAAGAGACAATTACTGGAAGAGAAATTGAGTGTGCAGTTTATGGAGCAGAGGAACCTAAAGCATCAGGGGTTGGAGAAATTTTAGCTGCAAATTCAGCCGAATTTTATGATTTTGATGCAAAGTATAATAATGCTGAATCAAAGACGGATGTAAATCCAATTTTACCAGAAGGTAAAGAGGAAGAAATTAGAACGACAGCTGTTGAAATTTTCAAAGCAGTTGATGGATTTGGTCTTTCAAGAGTTGACTTTTTTTTAGAAGAGAAAACAAATGAAGTTGTATTTAATGAAATAAATACAATGCCAGGTTTTACTGCAATTAGTATGTACCCAATGTTATGGGCAAAAAAAGGTTTGGATAAAAAAACATTAATTGATAAATTAATTCAAAGTGCTTTTTTAAGACACCAATAGATAGGATGATAAAATGAATAAAAAAGTAAGTGTTAAGATTTCAGGGCTTCATGGTTATAGTGATTCAGAAGCAGATGAGAAAATAGAGATTATAAATATAGGGTCTTATTACAAAAGAGATGGAAAACATTTTATAAAATATGAGGATCCAATAGAGAAGTCGGATAAAGTGAATAGTAATCTTCTTAAAATTTCAGGTAATGAGATAGAGCTGATTGCAAAGGGAGAATCTAGTACACATATGGTATTTACTAGAGGAGAAAAGAATACAACATTTTACAATACTCCCTTTGGTGGAATGAATATGGGGATAGATACTTATAATTTAAATGTAATAGAAAATGAGAATATAATAAGTGCAGATATTAGATATGGATTAGAAATTAATATGGATTATATATCAGAATGCAAAGTACATATTGATGTGGAAGCTGTAAAATAAGAAATGCTCCTTCGTGTAGAAGGAGCATTTCTTATTTTACTATACTTATTTTTTAAAAGGATTTTTAATAAATCTCGCAAGTCCTTTTTTCTTAGATGTAGTTGTTGCAATTTTACCTCTAGTAGATTTGATTTCGGTAATATAAATACCACTAATAGATGCTTTGATTTCGGTCTTCAAAGGAAGGGCTGCATATATTTTTTCATCAGCAATTAAGGTCATAATTTTTGGACCGATTTTGGCCTTTACCAAAGGAAGTTTTGCTAGGCGCATATATTTTGGTATTTGATCAACTACAATCTTTGGTAGATTAGAATCCTTGGCTCTCAAACGTTTTTTATCAATGATTAACATAGATACAACTTGTGAGGCAGCTTCGAGGTCTGCTTTGGATGCTTCTTGTTTTTTTTGCATTCTACTACCGAGAATAGTAAGAATGGTAAGTGCGATAAGTATGGTTCCGACCACAATAAGAATAATTGTGACTGGAAGTGGTATTGTAAATGCTAAAACCATAGTAATCCTCCTAATTTGGGTTCTTCATAATATCAGTGTATATTGTACCATTTTTTTGCTTGTTTGCAAATGTAAAATTCGAGGATAAAGTATGTTAAAATAATAGATAAAAATAAAATTAAAAATATGTGATTGCTTTTATATTTGTAGAATGCATAATCAATGAAAAAAGTGGATTGAAAAAAGTAAATAAGTTTTTCGTTGTATTTTGAATAAAATACTGTTATAAATAAAGAGAGTAGCCGATTGGCTAAATTATTTACAGGAGATTGATATATGATTAGATTAGTGATGATGGCTGTGTTTCTTCTTGTTTTTTTTATTTTGAGTATTCCTATTTTTTTGATTGAATGGATACTTGGAAAGTTTAACAAACACGCAAAAGATATAAGCTCTTTGAGGATTATACAAATGGCATTTAAATGTCTTTTGTTTTTGGGTGGAATTAAGACGACAGTAATTGGTTTTGAAAAAATACCTCAAAATGAAGCAGTGTTATATGTAGGGAATCATAAAGGTTATTTTGATATTGTGATTCCATATTCTAAAATGAAAGGCCTTACGGGATTTGTTGCAAAAAAAGAAATGGAAAAAATACCAATTATAAGAATGTGGATGAAAATGGTATATTGTTTGTTTTTAGATAGAAAGAACTTAAAACAAGGATTGAAAACCATTCTTTTGGGAATAGAATATATTAAGTCTGGTGTTTCTATGGCAATTTTTCCAGAGGGAACGCGTAATTCTAAAGAGGAAGCAATGCTGCCATTTCATGAAGGCAGTTTTAAATTTGCAGAAAAATCAGGTTGCAAGATAATACCAATGGTCCAAAATAATACAGAACAGTGTATGGAGGCACATATGCCTTTTATTAAAAAAACACATACGGTTCTGGAGTTTTGTGACCCAATAGATATTCAGACCTTGTCTAAAGAAGATCGTAAATTTCTTGGGGCATATGTACAAAGAATTATTCAACAAAAATATGATGAAAATAAAAAATTAGTATAAGGATTAAAAATTTGGATTATTGAATAATTGACAAACCAGATTCCCTTGTCTATAATTAGCATAATTAAAGACGATGAAGGAGACAGTATTCCTTACCCGAATATCACAGAGAGCCGCAATTGCTGAGAAGCGGTATTATTAGGTTATGGAAGAATATCACTCCTGAGTTTCTATTTGAAAGTTCCACTATGGATGAGTAGATGATGACGGTTTTCTCACGTTATAGAGAACGCATATGTTGGTATGTTGATGAAATGTTACAAAAGGTAACATTGTCCCTGATTATAAAAATATTCAGGCCACTGCCAATTAAAAAGGTAGTGGCCTTTTTTAGAATCACTACCTCATCAAATAAGATAGTCGAAGCCTTTTATAAAAAATAATATAAAAAAGGCGCAGTAGGAAAGGATGAAATTATGTACGAGAAAGTAAGCGCAGATCTCAAATTCGTTGAGAGAGAAAGAGAAATTGGGAAATTATGGAAAGAGCAAGATGTTTTTCAGAAAAGTATGGAAATGAGAGAGGGATGCGAGACTTATACATTCTATGATGGACCACCAACAGCAAATGGTAAGCCGCATATTGGACATGTTCTTACTCGTGTTATAAAAGATATGATTCCTAGATATAGAACAATGAAGGGGTATATGGTTCCTCGTAAAGCAGGATGGGATACACATGGCCTACCAGTTGAACTTGAAGTTGAGAAAAAATTAGGACTTGATGGAAAAGAACAGATTGAAGAATATGGACTTCAACCATTTATAGAGCATTGTAAAGAAAGCGTTTGGCAATATAAAGGAATGTGGGAGGATTTTTCTGGAACTGTTGGTTTTTGGGCAGATATGGATGATCCATATGTTACATATGATAATAGTTTTATAGAGTCTGAATGGTGGGCATTAAAAGAAATCTGGAATAAAAATTTGCTTTACAAGGGATTTAAAATTGTGCCTTATTGTCCTCGTTGTGGAACACCGCTTTCATCCCATGAGGTTGCACAAGGATATAAGACTGTAAAAGAACATTCCGCAATTGTACGTTTTAAAGTAATTGGAGAAGATGCATATTTTTTAGCATGGACAACCACTCCGTGGACACTTCCATCAAATGTTGCCCTTTGTGTGAATCCAAATGAAGCTTATGTAAAAGTGAAGTCAGCAGATGGTTACACTTATTATATGGCAGAAGAGCTTTTGAACAAAGTGCTCGGTGAAGATAGTTATGAAATATTAGAAAGGTATACAGGAAACCAACTTGAATATAAAGAATATGAACCCCTTTTTGCATGTGCTGGAGAAAGCGCAAAAATGCAAAAGAAAAAAGGACATTATGTTACTTGTGATACATATGTAACAATGTCTGATGGTACAGGAATTGTTCATATTGCACCTGCCTTTGGTGAAGATGATGCGAAAGTTGGAAGAGCTTATGACCTTCCATTTGTACAGTTTGTAAATGGAAAAGGTGAAATGACAGAAGAAACACCATATGCAGGTTTATTTGTAAAAGATGCAGACAAAGAGGTATTAAAAGATCTAGAAGCAGAAGGAAAATTATTTGATGCACCTAAATTTGAGCATGAATATCCATTTTGTTGGAGATGTGATACACCATTGATTTATTATGCAAGAGAATCATGGTTTATTAAAATGACAGCAGTTAAAGAAGATTTAATTCGTAATAATAATACAATTAACTGGATTCCAGATACAATTGGAAAAGGAAGATTTGGTGCTTGGCTAGAGAATGTACAAGATTGGGGAATTAGCCGTAATAGATATTGGGGAACGCCTCTTAATATTTGGGAATGTGAAGAGTGTGGAGAAATGCATTCCATTGGAAGTATTGAAGAATTAAAATCCATGTCTGATAATTGTCCAGATGATATAGAACTACATAGACCATTTATTGATGATGTTACAATTAAATGTCCAAAATGTGGTAAAACAATGAAAAGAGTTCCAGAGGTAATTGATTGCTGGTTTGATTCAGGAGCAATGCCTTTTGCACAACATCATTATCCATTTGAAAACAAAGATTTATTTGAAAAACAATTTCCTGCTGATTTTATTTCAGAGGCTGTGGATCAGACAAGAGGATGGTTCTATTCACTTTTAGCAGAATCAACTTTACTTTTCAATAAAGCACCTTATAAAAATGTTATTGTTCTTGGACATGTTCAGGATGCCAAGGGACAAAAAATGAGTAAATCCAAAGGAAATGCAGTAGATCCTTTTGAAGCACTCAATAGTCATGGAGCGGACGCAATTAGATGGTATTTTTATTCCAATTCAGCGCCATGGTTACCAAATAGATTTTACGATAATGCTGTAGTAGAGGGACAACGTAAATTCCTTGGAACTATTTGGAATACATATGCATTTTTTGTACTTTATGGAAATATAGATGAATTTGATGCGACAAAATATACTTTGGATTATGAGAAGCTTCCCGTTATGGATAAATGGGTTTTATCAAAATTAAATTCTTTAGTAGAGAATGTAGACCAATATTTAAATGATTATAAAATACCAGAAACCACGAGAGTTCTTGAAGAGTTTGTAGATGATCTTAGTAATTGGTATGTAAGACGCTCTAGAGAACGCTTTTGGGCAAAAGGGATGGAACAAGATAAGATTAATGCATATATGACATTATATACAGCGATTGTAACACTTTGTAAGGTTGCTGCTCCAATGATTCCATTTATGACAGAGGAGATTTATCAAAATCTTGTTAGAAGTATAGATGCAAAGGCAACAGAAAGTATTCATCTTTGTGATTTCCCAGTTGCAAAAAAGGCATGGATTGATAAAGAACTGGAAAAAAATATGGATGAAGTTCTTAAAATTGTAGTATTAGGTCGTGCTTGTAGAAATACAGCTAATATTAAGAATCGTCAACCAATTGGGAAAATGTATGTAAAAGCACCATTTGAACTTTCAAGTTTCTATACAGATATTATAGAAGAAGAATTAAATGTTAAAATGGTTGAGTTTACAGAAGATGTAAGGGAATATAGCTCCTATAGTTTTAAACCACAATTAAAAACAGTGGGACCTAAATATGGAAAATTATTAGGAAAAATAAAACAAGCATTATCTCAAATTGATGGAAATGCTGCAATGGAAGACCTTAATGAAAATGGAATGATTGTTTTTGATTTTGATGGAGAAAAGGTTGAATTAAGCAAAGAAGATCTTTTGATTGATGTAGCTAGGATAGAAGGATTTGAGTCAGGTAGCGATCATGGACTTACGGTAGTTTTGGATACAAATATGACTTCTGAATTGATAGAAGAAGGTTTTGTAAGAGAGCTTATTAGCAAAATCCAGACAATGAGAAAAGAAGCTGGATTTGAAGTAATGGATAAAATTACAGTATATACTGAAGGAAATGAAAAGATTAGTAAATTATTTACTAGCAATGAGGAAGAAGTAAAATCAGAAGTACTTGCTATAGAAATTGTAATAGGATCAACAGATGGTTATGTAAAAACATGGAATATCAATGGTGAAGAAGTGACACTTGGAGTGAAGAAGAATTAGTACATACACAGTACAAGGAGGACCATGGACAATATGAATTTCGATAAAGAAGAATTTAAAATTAATGTAGAAAATACTGTAAAACGGTTGTATAGAAGAACCATTGAAGATGTCAGTGAACAGCAAATTTTTCAAGCGGTTTCTTATACAGTAAAAGATTTTATTATTGACAGATGGATTGAAACACATCGTGAATTTGAGGATAAAGACGCAAAAACAGTATATTATATGTCCATGGAATTTTTAATGGGAAGAGCCTTGGGAAATAGCATGATTAATCTTACTTATTATACTGACATTAAAGAGGCCATGGGTGAATTGGGATTTGATCTTAATGTAATAGAAGATCAAGAACCAGATGCAGCTTTGGGAAATGGTGGTCTAGGTAGATTGGCAGCTTGTTTTCTTGACTCACTATCTTCTTTGGGTTACGCGGCATATGGTTGCGGAATTAGATATAGATATGGTATGTTTGCGCAAAAGATTTCCAATGGTTTTCAAATGGAAATCCCAGATGATTGGTTAAAAGATGGAAATCCATTTGAGATTAAAAGGCCTGAGTATGCTGTGGAAGTTAGATTTGGAGGAGATGTAAGGAGTTTTGTTGATGAAAATGGTAGGATACATTATGTTCATGAAGGTGGACAGAAAGTATTAGCAGTACCATATGATTTACCAATTGTAGGATATGGGAATAATGTTGTAAATACGCTTAGAATATGGGATGCAGAACCAATACAGCATTTTAATCTGGATTCTTTTGATCGAGGGGATTATCAAAAAGCTGTAGAACAAGAAAATCTTGCAAGAACCATATGTGAGGTATTATATCCATGTGATGATCATTATGCAGGAAAAGAACTTCGTTTAAAACAACAATACTTTTTTGTATCTGCCAGTGTTCAAAGGGCGGTTTCCAAATATATGGAAAAGCATGAGGATATACATAAGATTTATGAAAAAGTATGTTTTCAGTTAAATGATACACATCCAACGGTTGCAGTAGCTGAATTAATGAGAATTCTTTTGGATGTTTATAAACTTACATGGGATGAAGCATGGGAAATTACAACACATACATGTGCATATACCAATCATACAATTATGGCAGAAGCACTTGAAAAATGGCCAGTTGAATTATTTTCCAGATTATTACCAAGGGTTTATCAAATAGTGGAAGAGATTAATAATAGATTTATTGGAGAAATTAAAAAAATCTATCCTAATAATTTCAAGCATAAAATTGAGAAAATGGCAGTTGTTTATGAGGGACAAGTTAAAATGGCACATCTTGCTATTGTAGCTGGTTTTTCAGTAAACGGTGTTGCAGCTTTGCATACTGAAATTTTAAAAAAGCAAGAATTAAAAGATTTTTATGAAATGATGCCAGGTAAATTCAATAATAAAACCAATGGAATTACACAAAGAAGATTTCTTCTTCATGGAAATCCATTATTGGCAGATTGGATTACGGGTAAAATTGGAGATGATTGGATTACTGATTTATCTCAAATCAATAAACTTACGGCATATGTTGAGGATGAAGCTTGCAGAAAAGAATTTATGGAAATCAAATATAAAAATAAATTAAGATTGGCAAAATATATAAAAGAACATAATGGAATAGAAGTGGATCCAAATTCAATTTTTGATGTTCAAGTAAAAAGATTACATGAGTATAAACGTCAATTATTAAATATTTTTCATGTAATGTATTTGTATAATCAAATTAAGGAGCATCCAGAAATGGACTTTTATCCTAGAACTTTTATTTTTGGAGCAAAGGCTGCCGCCGGATATAAAAGAGCAAAATTAACCATCAAATTAATTAATAGTGTTGCAGATGTTATTAATAATGATGAGTCCATTGAAGGTAAAATAAAAGTAGTCTTTATTGAAAATTATAGAGTTTCAAATGCGGAAATGATTTTTGCGGCATCAGACGTAAGTGAACAGATTTCAACAGCTAGTAAAGAGGCTTCGGGAACAGGGAATATGAAATTTATGCTAAATGGAGCAATGACTTTGGGAACAATGGATGGAGCAAATGTTGAAATTGTTCAAGAAGTTGGCGAAGAACATGCGGTTATTTTCGGAATGCTAGCGGATGAAGTTATGGGATATGAGAATAAGGGTGGATATCAGCCAATGGATATTTTTAATTCAGATCAAGATATACAAAAGGTATTAGGACAA
>JBFHFI010000028.1:0-17744 GCA_041583675.1 Butyrivibrio sp.
ATAGCCCACTATTTGTTGGGTGGTAAAAGTAGCAAATAAAAGGCTATTTTTTGGATTTTATGTGAGAAAAGTATGAATTTAGAAAAACTTCATACTTTTTTTATCTTTATATGTTGACAAACCTATTTACAAATGATATTTTAATTATAGCTTAATCGTTAGCACTCTTCTCGGTTGAGTGCTAACAACGAAAAAGCTCGATTTACATCGGAGGTATGTTATGGAAATGGATGAAAGAAAAATGAAGATTCTTAAGGCAGTAATTCGTAATTACCTTGAGACTGGTGAACCAGTAGGATCCAGGACAATTTCCAAATATACTGATTTAAATTTGAGCTCAGCAACAATTAGAAATGAAATGGCAGATCTTGAGGAAATGGGATATATTCTTCAACCTTATACATCGGCTGGTAGAATTCCATCAGATGCAGGATATCGTCTTTATGTGGATGATATGATGAAGGAAAAAGATGAGGAACTCACAAATAGAGAAGCTGAAATTTCTAAAAAAGAAGATTTACTTTTTGAAAAAGTAGAAAAAGTAGAAGTAATGCTACAAAATATTGCAAAGATGTTAGCATTAAATACCAATTACGCAACAATGATCACAGCGCCTAAGAAAAATGGAAGACGAATTAAATTTATTCAGATTTCACAATTAGAAGAAGGGAAGATGTTAGTAGTTGTTGTTTTAGACGGAAATACAATCAAGAATGCAATTATTGAAGAAACAGAAAAGCTTGATCCAGAGATATGTTTAAAACTAAATATACTTTTAAATAGTTCAGTAAACGGTCTAATGGTAGAAGAAATTAATCTTTCTATGATTAATGTAATGACACATCAAGCAGGAGAATATGGAGCTTTAATTAGAGATATTCTTGATGCAATTGCCAAAGCAGCTTGTAATGAAAAGGATCTACAGATTTATACAAGCGGCGCAACTAATATTTTTAAGTATCCAGAACTTAGTGATAACAATAAAGCGAGTTCTTTGATATATGCCTTAGAAGAAAAAAATTTACTTGCAAGTCTTGTTAATGATGCCCTAGAAGTAGAAGGGGATGGAGATATTAAAGTATACATAGGGGAAGAAACTCCAATTGAGAGTATGAAAGATTGCAGTGTTGTAACAGCAACCTATGAATTACAAGATGGAGCAAAGGGAACAATTGGAATTATTGGACCCAAGCGAATGGATTATGAAAAAGTAGTTGAGACAATGAAAAGTATTAAGACGCAATTAGATGATGCGCTAAAAAACTAGAAAGGTGGCGAATGAATGTCAGATCAAGAAAGTAATATTGAATTGGATCAAGAAATTATTGATGCTGAGACAGTAGAAGCTACAACAGAAACAGAATCTGAGGAACAAGAAGTTGTTACTGAAGAAATAGAAGATGTTCAAGAGGTTGAAGAAGAATTAGAAGAAGATAAAAAAAGTTTTTTTAAGAAAAAAGACAAAAAAGACAAAAAAGATCTTCAAATCGAAGAGTTAACAGATAAGTACAAAAGAACAATGGCAGAATTCGAAAATTTCAGAAAAAGAACGGAAAAAGAAAAAGCCATGATGTATGAAATTGGGGCAAAAGAAATGGTAATAAAGTTTCTACCCGTAGTTGATAATTTTGAAAGAGGGCTTGCAACTATTTCTGAGGAAGATATGAAAACACCAATCGCTGAAGGAATGGATAAAATATATAAGCAACTTCTTAAGATGCTTGAAGATTCAGGGGTAAAAGAAATACCTGCTGAAGGCGCAGAATTTGATCCTAATTTTCATAATGCTGTAATGCATATTGAAGACGAAGAATTAGGAGAGAATGTAATAGCAGAAGTATTACAAAAAGGATATAGCTATAAAGAGATGGTTGTAAGACATAGTATGGTAAAAGTAGCAAACTAAAATTGCCAAAAGGCACATAGAATAATATAAATATTAAAGGAGATATCTATCATGGGAAAAATTATTGGAATTGATTTAGGAACAACAAACAGCTGTGTTGCTGTAATGGAAGGTGGAAAGCCGGTTGTTATTGCAAATACAGAAGGTATTAGAACTACTCCTTCAGTAGTAGCATTTACAAAAACAGGAGAAAGACTTGTGGGAGAACCTGCAAAACGTCAGGCAGTAACAAACTCAGAAAAAACAATCTCATCAATCAAGAGACATGTTGGATCAGATTATAAAGTTGCAATTGATGACAAGAAATATACACCACAGGAAATTTCAGCAATGATTCTTCAGAAATTAAAAGCTGATGCTGAAAGCTATTTAGGAGAGGCAGTTACAGAAGCAGTTATTACAGTTCCAGCATATTTTAATGATGCACAGCGTCAAGCAACCAAAGATGCTGGTAAAATTGCAGGGTTGGATGTAAAGAGAATTATTAATGAGCCAACAGCTGCGGCACTTGCTTATGGACTTGATAATGAACATGAACAAAAGATTATGGTATATGATCTTGGTGGTGGAACATTTGATGTATCTATTATTGAAATCGGAGATGGTGTTATTGAAGTTCTATCTACAAACGGAGATACAAAACTTGGTGGAGATGATTTTGATCAAAAAGTTATAGATTGGATGATTGCTGAATTTAAAAAAGCAGAAGGTGTTGATTTATCAAAAGATAAAATGGCTCTTCAAAGATTAAAAGAAGCTGCAGAAAAAGCGAAAAAAGAACTTTCTTCAGCGACAACAACAAATATTAACCTTCCTTTTATTACAGCAACAGCAGAAGGACCAAAACATTTTGATGTAAATCTTACAAGAGCAAAATTTGAAGAACTTGTAAGGGATTTGGTAGAAAGATCTGTAGTACCTGTACAGAATGCAATGAAAGATGCAGGATTAAGCTATAGTGATATTACAAAAGTTCTTTTGGTAGGTGGTTCTACACGTATCCCATGTGTACAGGATAAAGTAAAACAGTTAACTGGAAAAGAACCTAATAAAACTCTTAACCCAGATGAATGTGTAGCAGTTGGTGCATCTGTTCAAGGTGGAAAACTTGCAGGAGATGCGGGAGCAGGAGATATTCTTCTTCTTGATGTAACACCACTTTCATTATCAATTGAAACTATGGGTGGAATTGCAACAAAATTAATCGAAAGAAATACAACAATACCAAGTAAGAAAAGTCAGGTATTTTCAACTGCAGCAGATAATCAGACAGCAGTGGATATTAATGTACTTCAGGGAGAAAGACAATTTGCAAAAGATAATAAATCACTTGGACAATTCAGACTTGATGGTATTCCACCAGCAAGAAGAGGTGTTCCTCAGATAGAAGTAACATTTGATATTGATGCAAATGGTATTGTAAATGTATCTGCGAAAGACCTTGGAACAGGAAAAGAACAACATATTACAATTACATCCGGATCAAATATGTCAGATGAAGATATTGAAAAAGCTGTAAGAGAAGCAACTGAATTTGAAGCACAGGATAAACAACGTAAAGAAGGAATTGAAGCTCGTAATGATGCAGATTCTATGGTATTCCAGACAGAGAAAGCGCTTGAAGAAGCTGGGGATAAAATTACTCCAGAAGAAAAAACAACAGTAGAAGCGGACTTAAATGAATTAAAAGCAACGATTGAAAAATCCAATCCAGAATCAATGACAGAAGCAGAAGTTGAGGAAATCAAAGCTGGTAAAGAAAAATTAATGGCTAGTGCACAGGCTTTATTTGCTAAGTTATATGAGCAGACACAGGGAGCCGGACCAGATATGGGAGAGCCAACAGCTGAAGATGCAGGATACACTCAGGATGATGATGTGGTTGACGGAGACTACAGAGAAGTGTAATATATAGAAATTGACATTATAAGGGGTGAGGGATGATATTTTGTTCCTCACTCTTAAGTTGAGTTAATAGAGATTTATTGAAAAAGATTCGGAGGATTTGTTTATGGCAGATAAAAGAGACTATTATGAAGTCTTAGGAATATCAAAAGATGCAAATGATGCAGCAATTAAAAAAGCATATAGAGTACTGGCTAAAAAATATCATCCTGATACCAATTCAGGAGATCAAGCTGCTGAAGCAAAGTTTAAAGAGGCATCTGAAGCATATGCCGTATTAAGTGATCCTCAAAAACGTCAGCAATATGATCAGTTTGGACATGCAGCTTTTGAACAGGGTGGTGGACCAGGCGCCGGAGGATTCGATTTTAATATGAACGATATGGGCGATATTTTTGGGGATATCTTTGGAGATATCTTTGGAGGTGGAAGATCCAGAAGAAATAGTAACGGACCGATGCGTGGTGCTAATTTAAGAGCCGCAATAAGAATTACTTTTGAAGAAGCAGTTTTTGGATGTGAAAAAGAGATAGAGTTAAATTTAAAAGATACATGTAATACTTGTCATGGTACGGGAGCAAAACCGGGGACAACAACTGAAACATGTTCTAAATGTGGTGGAAAAGGACAAGTGGTCTATACACAGCAATCTATCTTAGGAATGGTTAGAAATGTTCAGACATGTCCGGAATGTAAAGGAAAAGGTAAGGTAGTTAAAGAAAAATGTCCAGATTGTAGTGGTTCAGGCTATATTACTGTTCGCAAGAAAATACAAGTATCTGTTCCAGCTGGAATTGATAATGGACAGAGTATTAGAATTAGAGATAAGGGTGAACCAGGTGAAAATGGTGGAGAAAGAGGAGACTTACTTGTAGAAGTAAGAGTTTCAAGACATCCAATTTTCCAAAGACAAGATATGAATATCTATTCAACTGTACCAGTAAGCTTTGCAGATGCAACATTAGGAAATACAATTCGAGTAAAGACTGTGGATGGTGAAGTGGAATATGATGTAAAAGCTGGAACTCAGACGGATACAAAAATAAGGCTAAAAGGAAAAGGTGTACCTTCACTTAGAAATAGCCAAACCAGAGGGGATCATTATGTTACTTTGGTAGTACAAGTGCCAGAGAAATTAACGGATGAACAGAAAAAAGCATTAATAGCATTTGATGAAGCAATGAATGGTGGGGAGAAACGTGAAGACCACCGTAAGAAAAAAGGATTATTTAAGTAATATAATAAAGACATTCTATAGAAAGTACTCCTAGAGCAAAGCACTTGCGGGAGAGAGATAGAAGTCGTTTGCAAAACACTGAGTTATTTATAACTTCAGTGTTTTGTTATTGTAAAAAAAATATATGAATATGAATATTGCTATTGACCGACTATGTATTTTTGAGTAATATCAATATAGATTGATTAGAAAGGACTAACTTAATGACGCTTGATAAATGTATAAAAGGAACTACTTGTTATATAAAAAGTATTGTTGTAGAAGAAAGAGTCTTGCGTAGATTAGAAGCGCTTGGATTTATAAAAGGGACACAAGTAGAGATTACAAATAAAAAAAGATATGGAGCAGTTATTATTAAAGTCCGAGGAACAAGAATGGCGCTTGGGAAACATATTGCGTCAGGGATAGAGGTAGAAATTGAATAAGCAACCAATTAGAGTTGGATTTATAGGAAATCCAAATTGCGGAAAGACCACCTTATTTAATGCATATACAGGAGCAAATCTAAAAGTTGCAAATTGGCCTGGAGTAACAGTTGATAAGATGGAAGGAAAGACTTTTTATAAAGAACGTGAAATTATTCTTGTGGATTTACCAGGAATATATAGTCTTACTTCATTTTCGATAGAAGAAAAGGTTTCTAGAAAATGTATTTTGGATCATGATGTAGATGTGATTATTGATGTTGTAGATGCATCTAGTCTGGAGAGAAATTTATATCTTACTCTTCAATTATTGGAATTGGAAAAACCAGTGGTTCTGGCACTTAATATGATGGATATTATAGAAGAGAGAGGAATGGAACTTGATCTTCATAGATTACCAGAAATGTTAGGAGATATACCAGTTGTACCTGTATCAGCTAGAAAAAGAACAGGGTTAGATGTATTAATGCATGCAGTAGTTCATCATTATGAAGAAATGTATGTTACAGATGTGGTTAAATATACGGAACCTATTGAAAAAATGTTGGATCAAATTCAAGTGGTTATGAAAGCAGAATATGGAATTTTAGAAAATGCTAGATGGTTAGCACTAAAATTAATGGAAAATGACGAAGAGGTACAAGAACAATATACCGTAAATCTATCAAAAATAATTAAAAAAGATTATTCCAATGAAATAATTTCAGGGAAGTATGCATATATTGAAGAAATTGTACAAGAGACTTTGTTTAATAAAGATAAAAAAGCAGCAGGTACAGATAAGGTAGATAAAGTCTTGACTCATCCTATCTGGGGAGTACCTATTTTTATGTTGATTATGATGTTTGTGTTTTTCCTAACATTTACGGTGGGAGATTTTATAAAAAATGGTTTTGATATTATTATTATAGGCCTTTCAGAAGGAACAAGACAGGGGCTTCAAGTGATTCATACTGCAGACTGGATGATTTCATTAGTAGTGGATGGAATTATGGCAGGTGTCGGGGGGATTCTTACATTTCTTCCTAATATCTTTATTCTATTTTTAGCATTGGCTTTTTTGGAAGATAGTGGATATATGTCTAGAGTTGCCTATGTAATGGATGGATTAATGGGAAAGATAGGTGTGTCTGGAAAAGGATTTTTGCCTATGATATTGGGATTTGGATGCACGGTTCCTGCTATTATGGCAACACGTACACTGGAAAATGAAAGAGACCGTAGAAAAATTATTTTATGTACACCGTTTATGTCTTGCTCTGCAAGATTACCTATTTATATTCTTTTTTCAGAAATGTTTTTTGAAAAATATGCAATATTAGTCAGTTTTTCTTTATATATTATTGGAGTTGCAGTTGCAATTACGGTAGCTATGGTATTGCATGTTTTTGAAAAAAAGACCCTTGAAAATTCATTATTAATTGAATTGCCAGAATATAAAACGCCTAATGCAAGAACAATAGCAATTTATGTATGGGAAAAAGTAAAAGACTATCTTACAAAGGCAGGAACTACTATTTTTATTGCATCCATTATTATTTGGTTTTTACTAAATACAGGTCTACATGGAATGAATGGAGATATTACAGAAAGTTTTGGAGCAATGATTGGAAAAGGATTAGTACCCATTCTTGCACCAGCAGGATTAGGATTATGGCAGATTGCAGTTGCTTTGATTTCTGGTATTTCAGCAAAAGAAGTGGTAGTATCCAGTATGTCTGTATTATTTGGAATATCTAACCCAAGCTCGTCAGAGGGATTAGCGCAGTTTTCACAAGCATTATCCGTTTATGGATTTGGACCTTTGAACGCGTATGCATTTATGATATTCTGTTTGCTTTATACACCATGTGTCGCAACCATTGTTACAATTAAAAAAGAAACAAATTCTACAAAGTTTACTTTGGGTGTATTGGTATTTCAGTTGGTATTTGCATGGGTGGCAGCCGTATTGGTATTCCAGATGGGAAGTCTTATATTTAGATAATTATTTGAAAACATGTAAATATGTGCTATTATAGATAAAGACAATTTTCGGCGGTAGAGTCGTGTATTTTTGGAGGTAATTATGAGTAAAGTAAGAACAAGATTTGCACCAAGTCCAACAGGAAGAATGCATGTAGGTAATTTAAGAACAGCATTATATGAATATTTAATTGCAAAACATGAAGACGGAGACTTTGTACTAAGAATAGAAGATACGGATCAAGAACGTTTATTTGAAGGTGCATTGGATATTATACATCATACTCTAAAGGAAACAGGTCTGACTTATGATGAGGGCCCTGATAAAGACAAGGGATATGGACCATATGTACAAAGTGAAAGAGTGAAATCTGGATTATATATGGACTATGCAAAGGAATTAATCACCAAAGGGGAAGCATATTATTGTTTTTGTACCAAAGAAAGATTAGAAAGCCTTAAGACTGAAGTATCAGAGAATGAAAAAGAAATTATACAATATGACAAACATTGCTTATATTTATCACCAGAAGAAATAGAAAAAAATCTTGCAGATAAAATTCCATTTGTAATAAGAGCGAATGTTCCACAACAAGGAACTACTGTATTTACAGATGCAATTTATGGAGAAATCTCAGTAGATAATTCTGAGCTTGATGATATGATTTTAATAAAATCAGATGGATATCCAACCTATAATTTTGCAAATGTAATAGATGATCATTTGATGGAAATCACACATGTTGTAAGAGGGAATGAATATCTTTCATCCACACCCAAATATACAAGATTATATAATGCATTTGGTTGGGAAGAACCTGTATATATACATTGTCCATTAATTACCAATGAAGAACATCAAAAATTAAGTAAGAGAAGTGGACATTCTTCTTTTGAAGATTTGGTAGAGCAAGGATTTTTACCTGAAGCGATTATTAATTATGTAGCATTATTAGGTTGGAGCCCAGAAAGCAATGAAGAATTTTTTACACTCAAAGAGCTAGAAGAAAACTTTGACTATAAAAGGATCAATAAATCCCCATCTGTTTTTGATATGGGAAAACTTCGTTGGATGAATGGAGAATATATTAAAAAATTATCAAAACAAGATTTTTATAAATTGGTAGAACCACAATTAAAATCTATTATAACCAAGGATTTGGATTTACAGAAAATAGCCGAATTAGTACAGTCTCGAATTGAAGTATTTCCAGATGTAATTGATATTGTTGATTTTTTCCAAGAACTACCTGATTACGATATTGCGATGTATACACATAAGAAAATGAAAACTAATTCAGAGATATCATTAGAAGTTCTACAAGAGATGTTACCATTATTTGAATCGACAGAAGATTATTCAGTTAATAATCTTCATAATATTGCAATGAGTTATATTCAGAGCAAAGAAATTAAAAATGGAACAGGATTATGGCCATTAAGAACCGCAGTATCTGGTAAACAATCAACACCGGGTGGCGCATTTGAAATTATGGAAATTATTGGAAAACAAGAAAGTGTAGAACGTATTAAAAAAGGAATTGAGAAACTCAGTTAGTGGAAACAGGAGTTTTATTAGATATGAAATATAACCAATCCCAAATACAGGCAATTGAGCATGGAGAAGGACCCATGCTCGTAGTTGCTGGACCAGGATCAGGAAAAACAACAGTTTTAACAAAAAGAATTCAATCTTTAATTGAAAAAGAAAAAGTAAACCCAAGAGAAATTCTTGTTATTACATTTACCAAAGCAGCAGCGCAAGAGATGAAAAATCGATTTCATGCTATGATGGAAAGTAAGACATATGTTACTTTTGGGACTTTTCATGGAGTTTTTTTTACAATATTAAAAGCAGCATATCATTTTACAGGAGAGAATGTTATAAAAGAAGATAAAAGAAAATATGTGCTTTTGAATGCAATTGAGAAAAGTAGAGTCGATGTAGAAGACAAAAAAGAATTTTGTGATAAAATATCAGCTGAAATAAGTCGAGTTAAGTCAGAATGTTTAGATATTAATGCCTATTTTTCAATAAATTGTGGAGAATCGGCCTTTCGTGAAATCTATAATTTTTATCAAGAATCATTAAAAAGAGCAAGGTTAATAGATTTTGATGATATGCTAGTATATTGTTATGAATTATTTACACAAAGGCCAGATATTTTAGCTGGGTGGCAAAAAAGATATCGATATATTTTAATAGATGAATTCCAAGATATTAATTTAATTCAATATAATATTATTAGAATGTTAGCTGCTCCAGAGAATAATCTATTTGTAGTAGGGGATGATGATCAGAGCATATATGGATTTAGAGGGTCAAAGCCAGAAATTATGCTAGGATTTGATAAAATATATCCAGATGTAAAAAAAGTAATATTGGATAAAAATTATAGATCAACAGGGAATATTGTTGCAGCAGCGCAGAGAGTTATTTCTCAAAATAAAACAAGATATTCTAAAAATATAAGAACGGATAATATCAAAGGAGATAAAGTTGATATTGTGGAGTTTAAATCAATACATGAACAATATCAAAGAATTATAGATGAGATACGTGGGGGAATTCAACAGGGGAAAACGTATAAGGACTATGCAGTTTTGTATAGAACCAATAGTATTGCTGCGCCTTTGGTTCGTAAATTAATAGAGAATAATATTACTTTTATCATGAAAGATGGAATTCCCAATATTTATGAACATTGGATATCAAAAGATATTTTGACATATATGGCAATTGCAGCAGGAAGTAGAAAAAGAAGTGATTTTTTACAAATCATGAATAGACCCAAGCGATATGTAGCAAGAGATTATTTAAGTGATGAAGAAGTATCCTTTGATGAGTTAGAAAAATATTATGAAGATAAGCAATGGATGATTGATCGATTGGATCGAATGCAAATGGATTTACAAGCAATGAGTACGATGTCTCCTTTTGCTATGATTAATTATCTGAGAAAAGCAGTTGGGTATGATGAATTTCTTTTGGAATATGCACAACAACATAATATAGAAGTTCAAGAATTAATTGATTTGGCGGATGAAATAATGGATAGTGCAAAAAACTTCAAATCATATGGTCAATGGTTGGAATATATTGCAGATTTTAAGAGAGAATTAAATCAACATACTGGATTTAAAAAAAATGATGAGAATGCAGTTTCCTTGATTACAATGCATAGTGCAAAAGGATTGGAATTTCATACAGTATATATTATTGATGCGAATGAGGGGATTACACCTCATAAAAAAGCTGTTTTTGAATTGGACATAGAAGAAGAAAGAAGAATGTTTTATGTTGCAATGACAAGAGCAAAAGAAAAGTTGAATATATTTTATACCAAAGAACGATATAATAAAAAAATGGATCCATCAAGGTTTATAGAGGAAGTAATGGATTAAAAAAAGACCTGCGTAAAAACAGGCCTTCTTTTTGTTTATTTGTCTAAATCTTTTTCATCTACAAGTTCATCATATTCTTCTGAATCTAATAATTCATCAAAAGCATCAGCTGCTGACTCATATTCATCATCATCTTCAATATTTTCTAGTGTAGGTTCGCTATTATCATTTTCTAAATAACGATAGAGATATACTTCTCCACTCTCTTCTTCTTCGCCTCCAAGAGGTAAAAGAGCAATATATTCTTTATCACCAACTGGATAAATTGAAAGAATTGCACATTCAACTTCAGTATCATCATCTAAAGTAAGGGTTACAGTACCTTCATCAAGGTCATCAAGTTCTTCGTTTTTATTCATAATTCAACTCCTTTCATTCCTACAAATTTCTATTAAATTGTATCAGAAAAATAGAGGATTAGCAATGTGAAATGCTTTATAAAAAAGTGATTATCTTTTGTGAGAAAGTGAATATATTAAGGTTCAAGGGGTTTTATATTAAAAAAATAAAAAAAACACTTGATTTTATAAATAAAATAATGTAGAATCATATTTAGATTAATAAATATTTTTTGTCAACGAAGGCAACTGTCAGATTTCTGACCGTTGCTTTTTTTGATTTATTAAAGAAAATGCGATCCGGAAGTATATTATTTTGATAAATTAGCTGTTGACTAGAAAGCATAAACGGGTATATATAACCATGGAAAAATCTATTGTAGTTTTATGATTTTCTTTGATATAGGTTTAATACCACCCTTGACTATAGAAACGGGGACATCAAAATATTTGGAGGTAGAATTATGGATGAAATCGACAAGAAAATAATAACTTTATTACAAAAAAATGCAAGAACACCCCTTAAGGCACTTGCGGAGAATGTTTTTTTATCTTCACCTGCTGTATCTGCAAGAATTGAGCGTCTAGAAAAGGACAATATTATTTCGGCGTATGAAGCAAAAATTAATCAGTCCAAATTAGGATATCATATTACGGCATTTATTAATTTGGAAATTATTCCAGCACAAAAATCAGAATTTTATCCTTTTGTTAAATTGTGTCCGAACGTAATAGAATGTAATTGTGTTACAGGAGATTTTTCAATGCTAATAAAGGTTGCATTTCCAGATACAATGGAATTGGATACATTTATAGGAAGATTACAGAAATTCGGAAGAACAAGCACGCAAATTGTATTTTCGACTCCGGTAGAGCCTAGAGGGGTTGATGTAACAAGTATAGATAAAGCAAAAGCAGTGTAAATATAAAAGTCAAAAAGACTCAATAAGTTAAATTGAAATTAATTTAACTTATTGAGTCTTTTTATGTTGTATCTATAAATAGTATTAAATGAATAAGTTTTTAGAAAATTATTGACTACTTTATTCAGGTAGTATTATAATTAAATTAACAAATGAGACAAGTAACAAGGAGGTGTACGAGATGTCATATTTTGGAATTTCTGATTTTTCTTTAATTAGTAGTAATTTAAGTAGTACATCAGACGGTATGAGTGATATATATAGTTTGGTTTCAGACTATAGCCAAGCAAAAGCTGTAAAATCTTCTATTAATATATTGAATTCAAGTATTTTGTCTTCAAAGGATAGCGATGAATCTAGTGAAGCGCAGGCGAGACTTTCTAGTATTATGGATTCTATAACGGAACAAGCATCAGGTGTTTCGTCGACAATGACAACTGAATCAGGAAGTTCTTTGTTATCAGACCTTGCTCAAGAGGCTGCAGACAAAATGTATGAAGAGACAACTGGCACAGGGACAACAATTAATACCATATTATAAATAACATGGTTAGACCGGCAGTTACGGTAGTAACTGTTTTTTTATGCCAGAATTAAAAGGAGTAAAATGGATATACAGAACCTTAATATTGTTTTGGCATCGGCTTCGCCAAGAAGAAGCGAATTATTATCACAAGTGGGATTGACTTATAGAGTGATTCCATCTAATATGGAAGAACTGATTGCAGATACTGACCCTAAATTAGTGGTATTAGGATTATCAAAAGATAAGGCTTTAGAGGTTGCAAATAGACAAAATGATAATGTTCTCGTAATAGGAGCGGATACAGTAGTCTGTTATAAGGATAGAATATTAGGGAAGCCAGAGACAGAAGAAGAGGCTTATTCTATGATTCAGATATTAAATAACGACTGTCATAGTGTGTATACAGGAGTTACTATTGTAGATACAAAACCTTCAAAAAATAGAGTAAAAAGTTTTGTTGAAGAGACTAAAGTTTATGTGAAAGATATGAGTGATCAAGATATTTGGAATTATATATCAACAGGAGAATCCATGGATAAAGCAGGGGCTTATGGGATACAGGGAAGATTTGCGGAATATATTACAGGAATTCAAGGGGACTACAATAATGTGGTTGGATTACCTATATCTAGACTATTATATGAAATAAAATGTTTTTAAAAATGGAGGAAAACAATGAGCGAAATTGATATTTTATGTGCGGAAGTTTTTTTTAAGGAGCAAGAAAGATTATTTCCAACGCCAGTAGTGGAGACTGTAGATGGAGCACTTGCATTTCTTGAAGACGCTATGGCAATAGTGTTTGATTCAGAATCAGAATTAGTTGAGTATTTGAATGAAGAAGGCTTTGATGTTGATGGAGAAGATGTTAGTGAAATGTTAGAAGTTTTTGTATTACCAGATGAAAGATTATTATATGTGGAAGCGTAGTGGATTGTTTTTTTTAGTGATAGGTATTTTTGTCCTATCTGGATGTGCCAATGTTGAATTAACAACTGGATTTAAGGATACTGAATATGCTAAAATAGGCGGCTTAACCATTAAGATGGATCGAGCAGAATTGCTTTTGGCAGAGACAAAGTATACCTATCAAGAGATGTTTAATTTTAATATATGGAATGAATCCATTCACGATAGTTCTATGGAAGAATATACTTATCAAGAAATTCAGCAGAATATACAACATATTGCATATTTAGAATTAATGGCGGATGATCTTAAGATTGAGATTACTCAAACAGAAGAGGATTTGATAGAACAAGCTGCTTTGGAATATTATAATACATTGGATCAAGAGATTTTAGAGAGCTATCAATTTGATGTGAATACAGTTGTTAGTTATTATAAATCATTACTTTTAGCTGAAAAATCATTTTATAAGGTTACAGAAAATGTTGATACAGAAGTAAGTACAGATGAAGCACGAATGATTGATGTTCAATATATTTTTATTAGCACTATGGAACAAAATGAATCAGGAGAGTTTGTCTCTCTTTCAAATCAAGATTTGCTAGATAAGAAAGAACAAGCACAAAAGATTTTAGAAAAAGTAAATGGAGATGAAGATTTCTTGGTTACAGCAAGAGCGTTCAGTGATGATTCGGAAAACACCTTGGAATTAGGAAGGGGCGTTTATGACCTTGATTTTGAAAATGCAGCCTTTGAACTTGAAATGGGAGAGATTAGTGATCTTGTAGAAAGTGATTATGGATACTATATTATTAAATGTGTTAATGATAATGTGGAAAGTGATTATGATCTTAGAAGTGAAGAGGTGGTTTTAGGAAGAAGATCCGAAGTATTTAAAAATAGTTATACTGAATTTACGGAATCAATTATATCGGAATTTAATGATGATTTTTTAGGAAAACAGTCCATAGAAGATGTTTTGATGGGAAGTGGTCAATTATATTCGATTTATCAAAAATATTTTGTTAGCACTCAACTTTAATGAGTGCTAATTTTTTTCTTGACTTTAGACTTTTTTCGTATTAGTATAATTTATAAGTAATAATTTGAATAAGGAGTGAAATAAAATGTCAAACAAACATGGAAATTTATCAATTCATAGCGAGAATATATTCCCTATTATTAAGAAATGGATGTATTCGGATCACGATATTTTCTTTAGAGAATTAGTTTCTAACGGATGTGATGCAATAACAAAACTTAAAAAATTAGATATGATGGGTGAATATACAATCCCTGAGGATTTTAAATCAGAAATTCAGATTGAGGTAAGTTCGAAAGCAAAAACAATTAAATTTACAGATACTGGATTGGGAATGACAGCTGAAGAAGTTAATGAGTATATTAATCAAATCGCTTTTTCAGGTGCAGAGGCATTTTTAGAACAATACAAAGATAAAACCAATGAAGATCAGATTATCGGACATTTTGGACTTGGATTTTATTCAGCGTTTATGGTAGCAGAAAGAGTAACTATTGATACACTATCCTTTAAAAAGGATTCAAAGCCTGTTCATTGGGAATGTGATGGTGGAACAGAGTATGATATGGAAGAAGGAAATAAAGCGAGTACAGGAACAACAATTACGCTTTACTTAAATGATGAATGTACTGAATTTGCAAATGAATATAGAGCAAAAGAAGTAATTGAAAAATATTGTTCGTTTATGCCTTATGAAATCTATTTAACCAACGCAGATGATACAGAAGAGAAGACAGAATTAATTGATAAGGAAGATTTATTAGAAACAGATACAGTTATTGAAACAGTAACAGAAGAAGCTGTGATGGAAGAGACTGAGGATGAAGATGGTAATAAAACCATGGTTGAGACTAAGCCACAGTCAGAACGTTTGAAAATAGCAAAAAGACCAGTTGCTTTAAATAATACTCATCCTTTGTGGACAAAACATCCAAATGAATGTACAGAAGAAGAATACAAAGAGTTCTATAGAAGCGTATTTCATGATTATAAAGAACCATTGTTTTGGATTCATCTAAATATGGATTATCCTTTTAACTTAAAAGGTATTTTATATTTCCCTAAAATTAATATTGAATTTGAATCAGCAGAGGGAATGATTAAGTTATATAATAATCAAGTATTTGTTGCAGATAATATTAAAGAAGTAATTCCAGAATTTTTACTGTTATTAAAGGGTGTAATTGATTGTCCTGATTTACCATTGAATGTTTCAAGAAGTGCATTACAAAATGATGGATTTGTGAAAAAAATCTCGGATTATATTACAAAAAAAGTTGCTGATAAATTATCAGGAATGTGTAAAACAGACAAAGAAAGTTATGAAAAATATTGGGATGATATTAATCCTTTTATTAAATTTGGATGTTTAAAAGATGATAAATTCTGCGATAAAATGAACGATTATATATTATTTAAAAATTTAGATGGTAATTATGAGACACTTCCTGAATGCTTAGAAAAAAACAAAGATACCCATGAAAATATGGTGTTTTATGTAACGGATGAAGTAAAACAGGGACAATATATTAAGCTCTTTAAAGAAGAAAAAATGGATGCAATTATATTAAAGCATTCAATTGATCAACCATTTATTAATCATCTAGAACAAAAAAATGAAAATGTTAAATTTACTGGAATAGATTCTGATTTATCTGAAATTTTCAAAGAAGAGATTTCAGAAGATGACCAAGAAAGTGTAAAGGTATCAACAGATGCACTTACTGAATTGTTTAAAAAAGCATTGGGTAAAGATGATATTGTTATAAAAGCAGATAAATTAAAAAATGCAGAGATTTCTTCAATGATAACAATAGATGAAAGCTCAAAAAGAATGTCAGATATGATGAAAATGTATTCTATGCCAGGAATGGATCCGGGAATGTTTGGAACACCAGGAGAAACATTAGTATTAAATCTTAATAATGTATTGGTGAAATATTTAATTGATAATCCTGAAGATGAAAATACAAATATATTCTGTGAACAACTTTATGATCTAGCAAAAATAAGTCATAGTCCATTAAAATCAGAACAAATGACAAAATTTATTTCTAGAAGTAATCAAATAATGAAACTTCTTACAAAATAGTGTTAGGGGATGACAATGGGCATATTGAATAGTGGTGCAAAGGATATAGAATTTATTACAATAACATTAGATGATATAGAAGATGAAATTGTAGAAGAAGAGGAAATTCAAGAACAGGTGGTTTCCGAGTCTGAACCCAAAGTGAAACGTAAAATTTGGATTACATATTTAAGTTATTTATCTGTAATTGTAATTTCTTTTATTCTTGCATTGCTTATTACGCAATATGTTATTATCAATGCGCATATTCCATCAGAGTCAATGGAACCAACGGTGCAAGTTGACGACAGACTTATTGGATATCGGTTAGCTTATTTATTCTCAGAACCTGAGAGAGATGATATAATTATTTTCTATCATCAGTGTTATGAATACAAAGAAAAAGAGATGTTAATCAAGAGAGTAATTGGGGTGGCAGGAGATACGATTTTTATTCAAGATGGAGTTTTGTATATTAATCAAGTTGCGATAGAAGAACCCTATATTAAAGAGACGATGGTTGGAGATTATGGACCATATGAAGTTCCTGATGGAACAGTGTTTGTAATGGGGGATAATCGAAATATATCGGATGATGCAAGGTTCTGGGATTACCCATTTGTTCCCCTTGATCAAGTATTGGCAAAAGCTGAGTTAAGATATTGGCCATCTTTACAGTTGTTTTATTAATCTAAAAGGGCATTATTATAATAAAAACGTTAAATTTTTATGTTATTATTGTGATAAGGCTCTTTTTTGTTATTAAGTAGGAACTCTTTTAAATTATTGTTGATATGCAGGGATAAAACGAATATAATTAAACAATAGTGATAAAAAGTTCAAGAAAGAAATGGGAGCTAATTATGAATAAATTCAAAGAATTACTATCTCATATAACAAGTAATCATGTCTATATACAGACACATAATTTTCCGGACCCTGATGCTATTGCCTCAGCATATGGATTATCAGTATTACTTTCTTTGTATGGAATTGAGAATTCCATATGTTATAAAGGTCAGATAGATCGATATAGTACCAATGATTTCATTAATCAATTGCAAATAGAGTTAGAGGATTTAGAAAATATAA
>JBFHFI010000029.1:0-17601 GCA_041583675.1 Butyrivibrio sp.
CAAATTGGATGTTTTGCATTATCAAATACCGCAGTTGCACTATTTATAAATTCAATAAAAATAATAGATGAATCTTGGAAAATATCTATTATTATATTGATTGTTTTTTTATTGGATGGAATAATATATTATATTTTTCAACATAATATATGGAAGTCTTTAAAAGACCTTAAAAAAGCATTAAATGTTTGCAATCAAGGGGATTTTTCTGTAACACTTGATAATAAATCAAGTAATAAAGAAATAATTGAGATTACCAATGAATTTAATGAATTAAAAAATATGATGAATCAATGGATTTATAAGCTGCTTTATTCTTCGGTATCTGCCAAGAATGTATCTGGTCAAATTGAGCAGTCAACAAGAGAATCTGTGGTTGGAATGGAGTCCTTAAATCAAAGTCTTGGTGAGATGAATTTGGTTTTTGAGGAGTCTAGCGATACTTTGAATACAATTGCAGGAGAAACAGAAATATTATCAAGTAGTAGTTATAAGATTGCAGAAAATAGTGAATATGCTGTTGATAGAGTTAAACAAGCGGATGAGGCGGCAGAAAAAGGAAAGTTTGCAATGGAAACAGTAAGTACAACAATGGAAACAATTAAACAAAATGTAAAAGAAACTTTGGAGACGGTAGTAAGGTTAGAAACAATTACAAAGGATGTAGAGGGTTTTGTTACTGTTATATCTTCCATCTCTAACCAAACAAATCTATTAGCCTTAAATGCTGCTATAGAGGCTGCAAGAGCTGGGGAACACGGAAAAGGATTTTCTGTAGTGGCTGAAGAAGTAAGGGAGTTGTCTACACAAACATCGAGTGCGACAAAAGATATTAGTGAGTTGATAGAAAAAATAAATAAAGATGTGGTAGGTGCTGTTGAAGCCATGAATAATATATTTAATGAAGTGGAATTAGGAGTTGAAAAAACGGAAGATGCAGGGGAAAAATTTGAAGAAATAAAAAATACAATTGATAAAGCAGTGGAATTGATTTTAACAATACATGAAGATGTTGAAGCTCAGACAGATGGAACAAAAAATATATCAAAAAGTACGATATCGGCTGCTAATAAAGGGGAGATGGGATTGGCATCCATTGAAGAAATTTCAAGTGTAATGGAGTCCCAACTTTGCATTGTTCATCAAAATGATGTTCATGTTAATGAATTGGAAAAAGTATCTTTGGATTTAGAAAATGTGATGGAAAAATTTGAAAAGATAATTGGAGAAAAAATGATCCATGTATGTGAATATCTAGGAGATAAATTTGAAAGCCATATTTTTAATAATGATGAATTAATGGTTCTTTGCAAAGAGTTGGGTGTAACAGAAATCCATATCGCAAATAAGGAAGGAAAGATAGAATATAGTAATATTCCGGAGATTGTGGGATTTGTATTTAGTGATGAAGAGGGAACACAGACAGCAGATTTTATGAAATTAGCTAGAAAAATTTTAAATAAAGTAAACCAAAAAGCGGCTTTTAGAGATGTCGATGGAAAATTATTTAAATATGTTGGAATTGGAATGAAAAATTCTGATCACATAATACAATGTGGTTTAGAAGCGTCAAGAATTAGTGAATTTAAAGGAATATAACAAAGCATAAATATGCATAAAAAATGGAAACAACAGTGAATAAATGCTGTTTCCATTTTTTTTAATGTATATTGTTATAAGGGTAAAAATTCAGGTTTTCCTTTTGTAAAAAGAGTGTGATATTTAAAACCGCTATCTAGTAAAATGTCTCTTGAAGTTTTAAATCCATAACCTAAGGCTTTTACAAAATGTGCGTCAGAACCTAGAGTGATAATTTCTCCACCTAAAGCTTTGTACCTTTTAATCAAACTAATTGTTGGTATGAAATCTGTGAGTCCACTTGAAAGTCCACGTGTGTTAAGCTCAATGCCATGACCAGTTTCAATGATTTTACGTAGAATTTCATCTGTAATATCAAAAAATAAGGAGTCATTATATATATAATGTTTATCAGGAACATATCTTCTTATATAATCTAGATGTCCATATACATTGTAAGATTCATAAAGTTTAACATTATCTAAAATAGCATTGTAATATTTCATGATTCCTTGTACAGAGTCGAGACCGTCCCAATACTCCTTGTAATAAGGGTCAATTCCATTTACAATATGAGAAGAACCGATGACAAAATCAAAATCATATTTATGAATAAAATCTGTGTTTTGCTTATAAATATTCGGATTTAACCCAAGCTCAACTCCGATTTTAATATTGATTTTTGATTGGAATTGTTCTTTAAGGGCAAGTAAAGTTTCAAAATAATTGTCAGCATCGAATATAAATATCTTATTTCCGTTTTCAAGCGGATAATCAAAATCAATATGGTCGGTAAAACAAAGCTCTTGCATTCCTAAGGAAATAGCTTTGTTGATATGATCGATAGGATTCACTTCGCTATCAGTTGAAAAATGAGTATGAATATGGTAATCAGCAATCATGATATCTCTCCTAAATCTAAATTATTTAAAAAATTATATTTTCCTATACTTTATAAAATATAAGATAAGTAATGGATTTGTCAACAGCTTGTGTGAATTTGGTAAAAAAATATTTATAATGTACCTATATTTAGAATGTTTCTACAAAAATAAAATAAAGGTTGAAATTTTAGCTCGAAAAGGTTAGAATGAACAGAGATTGATTTTTAATTAACAATCCATAATTATTTAATATTTAATTTCTTTAGGAGGAATACAAAAAATGGCAGTAAAAGTTGCAATTAACGGATTTGGTCGTATTGGCCGTCTTGCTTTCAGACAGATGTTTGGGGCAGAAGGATATGAAGTAGTAGCTATTAATGATTTAACAAGCCCAAAAATGCTTGCACATCTTCTTAAGTATGATTCATCACAAGGAAGATATGAAAAAGGAGATACAGTTGTAGCTGGAGAAGATTCTATCACAGTTGATGGAAAAGAAATTAAGATTTATGCATTCCCAGATGCTAATAAGTGTCCATGGGGAGATCTTAAAGTAGATGTAGTTCTTGAGTGTTCAGGATTTTACACATCAAAAGAAAAAGCACAGGCTCATATTAATGCAGGAGCTCGTAAGGTTGTTATTTCAGCACCAGCTGGAACAGATCTTCCTACAGTTGTGTTTAATACAAATCATGACATTCTTAAAGCAGAAGATACAATTATCTCAGCTGCATCTTGTACAACAAACTGTTTAGCACCAATGGCAGATGCACTTAACAAATATGCTGAAATTCAGTCAGGTATCATGGTTACAATTCATGCATATACTGGTGATCAGATGACTCTTGATGGACCACAGAGAAATGGTGATTTAAGAAGATCTCGTGCAGCAGCTGTAAATATCGTACCTAATACAACAGGAGCAGCAAAAGCAATTGGTCTCGTAATTCCAGAGCTTAATGGAAAACTTATTGGATCTGCTCAACGTGTGCCAACACCTACAGGTTCAACAACAATCTTAACAGCAGTAGTTAAAGGATCAGACGTAACAGTTGATGCTATTAATTCAGCTATGAAGGCAGTATCAAATGAATCATTCGGATACAATGAAGATATGATCGTTTCTTCTGATATTGTTGGAATGAAATTTGGATCATTATTTGATTCAACTCAAACAATGGTAAGTAAAGTTTCTGATGATGAATATCAGGTACAGGTTGTTTCATGGTATGATAATGAAAATTCATATACTAGCCAAATGGTTAGAACAATCAAATACTTCTCAGAGTTAGCTTAACAAAAATTATGCCGACCGGAATAACGGTAGGTTTTGTAAGACCTAAATAGGTCCGGTCTTTGGACCGGACCTATTTTATTTTTGAAATACAATTAAGATTTATTTGATTTTAGGAGGAAATATAAATGCTTAACAAAAAATCAATTGATGATATCAATGTAAAAGGTAAAAAAGTTCTTGTAAGATGTGATTTTAATGTCCCATTGAAAAATGGAGAAATTACAGATGAGAACAGAATTGTTGCAGCACTTCCAACAATTAAGAAATTAATCAATGATGGCGGACAAGTTATTTTATGTTCACATCTTGGAAAAGTTAAAAATGGACCAAACCCTGGAGAATCTCTTGCACCAGTAGCAAAAAGATTAGCAGAGCACCTTGGAAAAGAAATTGTATTTGCAGAAGATAATGAAGTGGTTGGACCTAATGCGAAAGCAGCAGTTGCGGCTATGAAAGACGGAGACGTTGTGCTTCTTGAAAATACAAGATTTAGAAAAGAAGAAACAAAAAATGAAGAGGCTTTCTCAAAAGATTTAGCTTCTCTTTGTGACGTATATGTAAATGATGCTTTTGGAGCTGCACATAGAGCTCATTGTTCAACAGAAGGAGTTACTAAATTTGTTGATACATGTGTTGTTGGATATTTAGTACAAAAAGAAATTGAATTTCTTGGAAATGCAGTTAACAATCCAACAAGACCATTTGTTGCTATATTAGGTGGTGCTAAAGTTGCTGATAAATTAAATGTAATCTCTAATCTTTTGGATAAATGCGATACATTGATTATTGGTGGTGGTATGGCTTACACATTTATTAAAGCAAAAGGATTTGAAGTTGGAAAATCTTTAGTAGATGATTCTAAACTTGAATATTGTAAGGAAATGGTTGAGAAAGCTGAAAAACTTGGAAAACAATTGTTACTACCTATTGATACAGCAGTATATGGAGAATTTCCAAATCCTATTGATGCAGTAATAGATGTAGAATATGTTGATATTGAAAAAATGCCAGCAGATTCATTAGGACTTGATTTGGGACCTAAGACAAATAAAACTTTTGCAGAAGCTATTAAAAGTGCAAAAACAGTTGTTTGGAATGGACCAATGGGTGTTTTTGAAAATCCTGTACTTGCAAAAGGAACAATTGCTGTTGCTGAAGCACTTGCAGAAACAGATGCAATTACAATTATCGGTGGTGGAGATTCAGCTGCGGCTGTAAACACACTTGGATTTGGTGATAAAATGAGTCATATTTCAACAGGCGGTGGAGCATCCCTTGAGTTTTTAGAAGGAAAAGCGTTGCCAGGAGTTGTAGCGGCTAACGACAAATAAATTTCGGAGGAAATAAGAAATGCGTAAAAAAATAATAGCAGGTAACTGGAAAATGAATAAAACTCCTAGCGAGACAGTTGCTTTAATAAAAGAATTGGAACCACTTGTAAAAAATCCAGAGGTTGATGTTGTATATTGTGTACCTGCAATTGATTTAACAACAGCAGTAGAGGCAACCAAAGGAAGTAATGTTTCAATCGGTGCTGAAAATATGTACTTTGAAGAAAGTGGTGCTTATACAGGAGAAATAGCTCCTGGTATGTTGGATGATATTGGTATTAAATATGTCATTATTGGACATTCAGAGAGAAGAGAATATTTTGGAGAGACCAATGAGACAGTAAATAAAAAGGTTTTAAAAGCAATTGAACATGGAATTACACCATTAGTATGTTGTGGAGAGACACTTGAACAAAGAGAACAGGGAATTACATTAGATTTTATTAGAATGCAAATTAAAATTGCTTATCAAAATGTAACTGCAGATCAAGCAAAAACAACAGTTATTGCATATGAGCCAATTTGGGCTATTGGAACAGGAAAAACAGCAACTTCTGATCAGGCACAGGAAGTATGTGCAGGCATTCGTGCTGTAATTGCAGAAATTTATGATGAAGTAACAGCTGAAGCTATAAGAATTCAGTATGGTGGATCTATGAACGCAACTAATGCAGCTGAACTACTTGCAAAACCTGATATTGATGGTGGATTAATTGGTGGAGCTAGCTTAAAAGCTGATTTTGGCAAAATTGTTAACTATAACAAATAGCATATAATCAAAGGGCAAAATATCATTTTATATTTTGCCCTTATTTTAGAAAGTGGATATGAAAATGACAAAAAAAATGATTTCATGGAATGTGAATGGACTTAGAGCATGTGTAGGCAAAGGCTTTATGGATTTTTTTGATAAAATAGATGCAGATATTTTTTGCGTACAAGAGATAAAACTGCAAGAAGGTCAAATTGAATGGGAAAAACAGGGATACTATGATTATTGGAATTATGCAGAGAAAAAAGGGTATTCAGGAACAGCTATATTTACAAAAGAACCGGCAATAACAGCCACTTATGGAATAGGAATAGATGAACATGATCATGAAGGTCGTGTAATTACTTTGGAATTTGAGAAGTTTTACATTGTAAATGTTTATGTGCCTAATTCAAAAAGAGATTTGGAAAGACTTGAATATAGAGTGATTTGGGAAGATGCATTTCGTAATTATTTATTAAAACTTAATAAAACAAAACCTGTTATTATGTGTGGAGATTTAAATGTAGCACATCAGGAAATCGATTTAAAGAATCCAAAAACAAATCATAAGAATGCAGGGTTTACAGATGAAGAAAGAGGAAAAATGACAGAATTGCTAGAATCTGGATTTACGGATAGTTTTAGATATTTTTATCCAGAGGCAGTTGAAAAATACAGTTGGTGGTCATATATGTTTAAGGCTAGAGAGAA
Source organism: Butyrivibrio sp. (assembly GCA_041583675.1). Lineage (GTDB taxonomy): Bacteria > Bacillota > Clostridia > Lachnospirales > Lachnospiraceae > Eshraghiella. The sequence continues at coordinate 6,556 of JBFHFI010000029.1, forward strand.
AAATACTGGTTGGCGTATTGATTATTTTATTGTATCTAGTAGTTTGAATGCGCAGTTAAAAGGTGCAGATATTCATAGCTCCATATTAGGATCAGATCATTGTCCTGTTGAGCTAGAAATTGATATTTGACTTATTTAAAAGTCTGTGCTAACATTTTTCGAAAAGAACAAGATTATTTATAGAAAATAGAATGATAATAGATATAGAATAGGAGAGTTTGTTATGAATAAAAAACCTACAGTACTACTGATCCTTGATGGATATGGTTTAAACGAAAAAACAGAAGGTAATGCAGTTGCATTAGCTAAAAAACCAGTAATGGATAAATTAATGAAAGAATATCCTTTTGTAAAGGGATATGCTAGCGGGATGGCAGTTGGCCTACCTGATGGACAAATGGGTAATTCAGAAGTAGGGCATTTAAATATGGGGGCAGGACGTATTGTTTATCAGGAACTTACTAGAATTACAAAAGAAATAAAAGATGGTGATTTTTATAAAAATGAGGCATTATTAGAGGCAATTAACAACTGTAAAGCAAATAATTCTGACTTACATTTATTTGGTTTATTGTCTGATGGTGGTGTACATAGTCATATTGAACATATTTATGGAATATTAGAATTGGCTAAAAGAGAAAATTTCACAAGGGTATATATGCATGCATTCTTAGATGGTAGAGATACAGCTCCTCATTCAGGAAAAGGCTTTATGGAAGATTTGACTGGAAAAATGAAAGAATTAAATGTAGGGAAAATAGCTACAGTTAGCGGACGTTATTATGCAATGGATAGAGATAATAGATGGGATAGAGTTGAATTGGCTTATAATGCCATAGCTAAAGGAGTTGGTGAAAAAGCAACTGATCCAGTACAGGCAATAGAAGACTATTATCAAAAAGATAAAACAGATGAATTTGTATTTCCGACTGTAATAACAACAAATGGAGAGGCAACTGCTACAGTCAAAGATAAAGACTCTGTTATCTTTTTCAACTTTAGACCAGATAGAGCAAGAGAGATGGCTAGAGTTTTTTGTGAAGATGAATTTAACGGTTTTGAAAGAGCAAATAGAATTAAAACAACATTTGTATGCTTTACAGATTATGATGTTACTTTAAAGAATAAATTAGTGGCGTTTTATAAAACAGAAATAGTAAATACATTTGGACAATTTCTTGCGGAAAATGGATTAACACAGGCTAGAATTGCAGAAACAGAAAAATACGCACATGTAACATTTTTCTTTAATGGTGGAGTAGAAGAACCCAATAAAGGTGAAGATAGAATTCTTGTGAAATCACCGAAAGTAGCTACTTATGATTTGCAACCTGAAATGAGTTGCCCAGAAGTTAGGGATGATTTGGTAAAAGCAATTAATTCTCAAATGTATGATGTGATTATTTGTAATATGGCTAATCCAGATATGGTTGGACACACAGGAATTGTAGAAGCGGCAGTAAAAGCAGTGGAAACAATTGATGAAGCAGTTGGTGAAGTTGTAGAAGCTATTAAAGCATCAAATGGACAATTATTTATATGTGCGGATCATGGAAATGTAGAACAGTTAATCGACTATGAAACAGGAGCAAGCTTTACAGCGCATACAACAAATCCGGTTCCATTTATATTAGTAAATGCAGATGAGCAGTATGGTCTTAGAGAAGATGGATGCCTTGCAGATATCGCACCTACAATGATTGAACTTATGGGAATGGAACAACCAAAAGAGATGACTGGAAAATCATTACTTGTGAAAGATATGAAATAACATTGAAAATATTTACTTTATATGATAGAATAATCTACAAGCGTGTAATTCTATATGAAAATATAGTATAATCGTAACATAGAAGAAATGCAGGAGGTGTTCTCGTGGATATCGTTAAGATAATTATTTCTGTTCTATTGATCCTTGTGTCTATTGCAATTTCAGTAGTAGTACTGATGCAAGAAGGTAAGCAAGCAGGTCTAGGTACCATTAGTGGTGCAGCAGATACTTATTGGGGCAAAAACAAAGGGCGTTCAATTGAAGGTAAACTAGAAAAAGCAACAACAGTGTTTGCAGTTTTATTTTTTGTTTTTTCAATTGTATTAAATCTTAAATGGTTAAACTAATGAATCAAAACCATCTTTGATATGAATGAATCATATGAGGGGTGGATTATGAGAACTCTTGGCTGTGCCGAGAGTTCTCTTTGTTTAAATGGACAATTATTGCAATTTCAAAAGAAAGATAAGGGGTTAAAGATGGAAAAAGATTCATTTGATAAAAGAAAAAAAGTTCTTTATGATATGATTCATGATAAACATTATGTACCAATGAAAACAAAAGAATTGGCAATTCTTTTGAATGTATCAAAGGAAGATAGAAAAGAGCTGCAAGCAGTTCTGGATGAATTGGTTTTGGAAGGAAAAATAGGAACAACCAAAAAAGGCAAATATTGCAAATCAGAAAATATAGCTGTGATAGGTAAATTTGAAAGTCATCCCAAAGGATTTGGATTTGTCGTAATAGAAGATGAGCCAGATGATGTATTTGTTTCAGAAAAAGACGTACATGGTGCATTACATAATGATATTGTTAGAGTTGCTGTTACTAGAGAGAAAAAAGATGGAAAACGAAGAGAAGGTAAAATAATTCAAGTACTTGAAAGAGGAACGGACCGTATTGTTGGTGTGTTTCAAAAATCAGGTGGTTTTGGATTTGTGATTCCAGATAATCAAAGATTTCATACGGATATTTATGTGTCGGGAAATAAGTCGTTGGGAGCAATATCGGGACATAAAGTAATTGTACATATTACCAATTATGGAGATGACAAACATAAACCAGAAGGTGAAATAACAGAAATTATTGGTCATACAAATGATCCAGGAACAGATATTATGTCCATTGTTGCAGGATATGAAATTCCTACTGAGTTTCCTAAAGAGGTAATGGACCAATTAAAGAGTATTCCAGATGAAATTGATCCTAATGATTGTGTTGGTAGAATGGATTGTCGAGAGTGGCAAACTGTTACAATAGATGGAGAAGATGCAAAGGATTTGGATGATGCTATTTCATTAACAGAAAAAGATGGAATCTATACATTGGGAGTTCATATAGCAGATGTTTCTCATTATATTCAAGAGGATAGCGCTCTAGATAAAGAAGCAATAAAGCGCGGAACAAGTGTATATTTAGTTGATCGTGTTATTCCAATGATTCCACACAAATTAAGTAATGGAGTTTGTTCTTTGAATCAGGGAGTAGATAGACTGGCATTAAGTTGCATTATGAATATAGATAATAAAGGAACAATTGTTAGCCATAAGATTGCAGAAACAGTAATTCGAGTTGGTAGACGTATGTCCTATAATGGCGTAAAACAAATCCTTGATCAGGAACCAAATATGGTGGAAGAATATAGAGATTATGTCCCAATGTTCCAGAGAATGGATAGTTTAGCAACAATTCTTAGAGAAAAACGTCATCATAGAGGTTCTATAGATTTTGAATTTCCTGAAAGTAAGATTATATTGGATGAAAAAGGTGTGCCAATAGAAATCAAAGCATATGATAGAAATACAGCAACAAAAATAATAGAAGATTTTATGCTTTTAGCAAATGAAACAGTTGCAGAAGATTTTTATTGGAGAGAATTGCCATTTATGTACCGAACACATGACAATCCGGATCCAGAAAGAATTCAAACATTAGGTTTGTTTATTAATAATTTTGGACATGCGATTAAAGTTTTAAATGATGAAATTCATCCAAAAGAATTGCAGAAATTATTAAAAAAAATTGAGGGAACACCAGAAGAAGCATTAATTAGTAGATTGACACTTAGATCTATGAAACGAGCACAATATTCAGATTCTTGCACAGGGCATTTTGGATTGGCAGCAAAATATTATACTCACTTTACATCACCAATACGTAGATATCCTGATTTGCAAATTCATAGAATTATAAAAGAAACTTTAAAAAATGGATTGTCTGAAAAAAGAGTTCAACATTATTCAGAAATACTTCCAGAGATTGCAAAAAATTCAAGCATATTGGAAAGAAGATCGGATGACGCAGAACGTGATGTTGAGAAATTGAAAAAGACAGAATATATGAGTAAAAAAATTGGTCAAGTATTTGAGGGCGTGATTTCAAGTATAACATCATGGGGAATTTATGTGGAATTGCCAAACACAGTTGAAGGAATGATACATGTTACAGCATTAGAGGGGGATTTTTTCTTCTATGATGCAGATAAATATGAAATGGTTGGAGAAAAAAGCAAAATTACTTATAAATTAGGGGATCCTTTGAAAATTAAGTGTACAGGAGCAGATACTATACAAAGAACAATTGATTTTAAAATTATGAACGAGGATTAGATGATATGGCAAAAGAAACAAATGGATTTAAGTTAGTAGCAAATAATAAAAAGGCCTATTTTGATTTTTTTATTGAAGATAAATGGGAGGCCGGAATTTCTCTTGCAGGGACAGAGGTGAAATCTGTTAGAATGGGAAAGGTCAGTATAAAGGAAGCATATGTTAAAATAGATAAAGGTGAAGTATATATTCAGAATATGCATATTAGTCCATATGAAAAAGGAAATATTTTTAATAAAGATCCTATTAGAACTAGAAAATTACTTTTGCATAAAATGGAAATTAATAAATTAATAGGAAAGTCTAAAGATCAAGGATATACAATTATGCCCTTGCGTGTATATTTAAAGGGAAGTTTGGTTAAAGTTGAAATTGGGCTTGCAAAAGGAAAGAAGAACTATGATAAAAGAGATGCCATTGCCAAAAAAGACCAAAAAAGAGAAACAGATAGAGAATTTAAGATAAAAAATCTATAATTTTTCATTTTTATATGTTATAATAAGTGCATAGGAATTTACCTGTGCACTAACAAGGGCTTGTACAGGTCTCGACGGGGGTTTTGAATTCGGAGAAGCAAGTTGCATGGAATGCGTTAAATTCCAAAATAAATTAAACGCTGAAAATAATTTAGCAATCGCTGCCTAATGGCAGCTGTCCGCTCTAGAGCACCTACACTTTAGAAACCGGGCATCGATTTTGTAGGAAACGACTTTTGCAAAGCTTTGAGCATTTGGGCGTATTATGAAGCTACTGAAAATAGAATTGTGTAAGTTCAAGTCTATCAGAGGAAATGTAAAATAACTTACTAAACTTGTAGAAGTACGATGGATGAGCTTTCGGACAGGGGTTCAATTCCCCTCAGGTCCACTTTAATTTAATATTTAAAAAAACCTCTATAATAGATTTATAGAGGTTTTTTTATAGAAAAATAAATGGTGTCTATAAAACACATTTATTGAAACAGTATGGGTTTAGTGGTATTATAAAATAGAATGAATTAAGAAAGGGGATACACAATAATTTATGTTGTGTAATGATATATGCAAGCAATTATTTTAGCCGCGGGAATGGGAAAACGTCTTAAAGAATTAACACAAGATAATACAAAATGTATGGTGCAAGTGAATGGAGTTACATTGGTGGAACGAACACTTACCCAAATTGACCATTTGAATATTAATAAGATAATAATAGTGGTGGGATATGAAGGTCAGAAATTAATAGATTATATTCAGACTTTAGATATAAAAACGCCTATCGAATACGTAAATAATGAGATATACAATAAAACAAATAATATATATTCCTTGTATTTGGCAAAGGATTATATGTTGCAAGATGATACTTTGCTTTTTGAATCAGATATAATTTTTGAAGAAAGAATTTTACAAGAACTTGTAAATGACCCAAGAAAGAGTTTGGCATTGGTCGATAAATATGAAAGTTGGATGGATGGAACCGTTGTTACATTAGATGAGAATGATAGTATTGTAGATTTTCTTCCTGGTAAAAAGGTTCAATTTACCGATATTGATAAATATTATAAAACTGTTAATATTTATAAATTCAGCGAGGATTTTTCGAAAAGTCATTATGTTCCATTTTTAGAAGCATATTTAAAAGCATTGGGAAATAATGAATATTATGAACAGGTTTTAAAAGTGATTGCATCTTTGGATAACTCTGAAATTAGAGTAAAACGCTTAGATGGTCATTTGTGGTATGAAATAGATGATATGCAAGATTTGGATATTGCGGAATCTCTTTTTGCAGAGGATGATCAAGCAAAATTAGGTTTGTTAGAAAAACGATATGGTGGATTTTGGAGATATCCAAAAATGTTGGATTATTGTTATTTGGTGAATCCATATTTCCCAAATACAAAAATGGTAGAAGAGATGAAATCCAATTTTGATATTCTTTTAAGGCAATATCCATCAGGAATGCGAGTGAATTCACTGTTAGCTGCAAAGAATTTTGATGTGAAGCAAGAGTATATTGTAGTAGGAAATGGGGCTGCGGAGTTAATTAAAGCGCTTATGGAAAAGATAACAGGTAAAATAGGATGTATTAAACCGACTTTTGAAGAATATCTCAACAGAATGTTAGAAGAGAATTGTGTTGTATTTACACCACAAAAAGAAGATTTTCAATATGATGCAAAAGATCTAATGGAATTTTATATGGATAAAGAAATTGAGACTTTGATTCTGATTAATCCTGATAATCCATCTGGAAATTTTATACCACAACAAGATTTGATTCAATTATTAAATTGGACGAAAAGTAAAAATATTCAAGTGATATTAGATGAAAGTTTTGTGGATTTTGCAGGAGCAGAAACATATAGTCTTATTGAAACTGCTTATTTGGAAGAGTATCCAAAACTAATTGTGATTAAAAGTATTTCTAAATCTTATGGAGTTCCAGGAATTAGATTGGGTGTATTGGCATCTTCGGATTCTAAACTTATTGATTGTATTAAAAAAGATGTTTCTATATGGAATATAAATTCTTATGGAGAGTTCTTTATGCAGATATTTGAAAAATATAAAAAAGATTATATACAAGCACTTGATAAATTTATAGAAACTAAAGATATTTTTGTGGAAGATTTATCTAAAATAGAGAAACTTCATGTGATTCCTTCTCATGCAAATTATATTATGTGTGAAATATTAGGGGGAGTTTCCGCAAGAGAAATTACGGTTAAACTTCTTAAAAATGAGAATATTTTTATTAAAGATTTATCAACAAAAATCAAAGGTGATAGACAATATATTCGTCTGGCAGTGCGGACTATACAGGAAAATAAACGTTTAACAAATGCAATGGATATAATTTTCAACTCTTGATAAATATTAAACGATGGGTTTGATCAAAGGAAGGAGGTAGTGTGTGGTAGAGCTTAATGAAATAGAGTCATATATTGTAAATGGATATCAATTTGAGACCAAAGAAGATTATGAAGAAGCAATCCGTGAAAAAAAAGGGATACAATATTTAAATGCACAATTAGATTTTAATAATGGAGAAAAAGTTTTGTCAATATATATGGAGTTAATAGATAAGAAAATATTCATAACTCCAATTGGAATAGACTATTTAAAAAAGCTACGCAATGCAATATTAAAATCTGAGATAGAACCTAAAGAAAAACTGCCTGCCGTATATGTACCTTGTTCTGGGAAAAATCATCAAGAGAAAATAGAAAAATATGTTTCTCAAAAATATGAGAATGATATGAAGAGTATGCAAAAATCATTGAAAAAACATAGTAATCGTTTTAAAACGTCTTTTTTGATTAATATAGTGCTATTAGGTATGGTTATAGTAATGTTTTTTATTACATTAACATCTTCTAATATTAATATTATTAATTTTGAGACGAAGTTACAAGATAAATATGCATCATGGGCGGAAGAATTAAAACAAAAAGAACAAGATTTAAGAGAACTACAAATAGAGTTGGAATCTGAATCACAATCCATGGAAATTAATAATTAGATATTCACAAAATACACATATTTTTTTGTTAAAATAGCATATGATAATTTTGGGAGGAAATAACATGATGAATAAAAAATTGTTAATAGTAGATGATGAAAGCCGTATGCGTAAGCTGGTAAAAGATTTTTTACATAAAAAAGGATATGATGTTTTAGAAGCTGAAAATGGAGAACAAGCTGTTGATATCTTTTGTGCTACAAATGATATTGCACTTATTATTTTGGATGTTATGATGCCTAAAATGGATGGATGGCAGGTGTGTCGTGAGATTAGAAAGCTTTCAAAAGTGCCAATTGTTATGCTAACTGCAAAATCAGAAGAAAAAGATGAGTTATTAGGTTTTGAATTAGGAATAGATGAGTATATATCTAAACCCTTTAGTCCTAAAATATTAACAGCTCGCGTGGATGCAATTCTAAGAAGGAGTGGTGAAGAGGATAAGGGTATTGTTGCTATGGGAGGTATTGAAGTTGATAAAATAGCCCATATAGTAAAAGTGGATGGTAATATAATTGAACTTAGTTTTAAAGAATTTGAACTTTTGAGTTATTTTATGGAAAATAAAGGGATAGCATTATCTAGAGAAAAAATACTGAATAATGTATGGAATTATGATTATTTTGGAGATGCAAGAACAATAGATACGCATGTAAAAAAATTAAGAAGTAAAATGGGAGAAAAAGGTGATTTAATTAAAACAATTTGGGGAATGGGATATAAGTTTGATTTGTAAATAATCTTTAAAAGTGATAATATTGGGTACAATTTAAATGGGGGTTGACAAAAAAGGTTGGAAATAGTACTATTATTTGCTATAAGATAACTTTAGTTTTGGGAGAATGTAATTAAAGTATCGAAGAAGGATTCAAAGAGGATCACAGGAGGAGAAAATTATGAAAAAGATGAAAAAGATTTTGGCTTTAGGGCTAGCATCCGTAATGGTTGTAGGCGCAATGGCAGGATGTACAGCAGATTCAGATTCAGAAAATGATGTATTTTACATTGGAGGAATTGGACCTGTAACAGGAGCGGCAGCGGTATATGGCCAAGCGGTTAGCGATGCAGCACAACTTGCAGTGGATGAAATAAACGAAGCAGGTGGTATCAATGGATATCAGGTAGAATTTAAATTTGAAGATGATGCAGCAGATGCTGAGCAATCAGTAAATGCATATAACACTTTAAAAGACTGGGGAATGCAGATTCTTATGGGAACTGTTACATCAGGCGCATGTGTGGATGTTGCAGCACAAACAGTTGAAGATAATATGTTCCAAATAACACCATCAGCATCTTCTACGGATGTAATTGTAAATGATAATGTATTTCAGGTTTGCTTTACAGATCCTAACCAAGGAATTGCTTCAGCAGACTATATTGGAGAGAATAACATTGCAACAAAAGTTGGTGTGATTTATGATAGCTCAGATATCTATTCTTCAGGAATTTATGAGAAATTCGTATCAGAAGCAGAAGCACAGAATTTTGAAATTGTTACAGAACAAACTTTTACAAGTGATTCAAAAACTGATTTTTCAGTTCAGGTTCAAGCTTGTGAAGATGCTGGAGCAGAATTGGTATTTTTACCAATTTACTACACAGAAGCATCACTTATTCTTACAGAAGCAAATACAATTGGATATGAAACAACTTTCTTTGGTTGTGATGGTTTAGATGGAATTCTTTCAGTAGAAGGTTTTGATACTTCATTGGCTGAGGGAACAATGTTACTTACACCATTTTCAGCTGATTCAACGGATGATATGACTGTATCTTTTGTTGAAGCATATGAAGCAGCATATGATTCAACTCCTAATCAGTTTGCAGCTGATGCATATGATGCTATTTATATTATAAAAGCATTGATTGAAGATAAAGAACTTACACCAGAAGATAGTATTTCAGATCTTTGCGATAGTATGATTGAATCTATTACTTCAATTTCATTTGATGGAGTTACAGGAGCTAACATGACTTGGTTAACAACTGGAGAAGTTAATAAAGCACCTATGGCAGTTATTATTGAAGATGGAGCATATGTGTCTGCAAAATAATTAATTGTATTATTATTTGAAATTAAGGCAGAGAGGCTTAACAGTTTCTCTGCCTATTTTATTGTAATTTAAAACAATTATTGTAGGGTCTCATTGAATATGATATAATCAAACGAAGTTTAATAAAAATTTCGTCAAAATAAGATGACGAATAGAGAGGTGAAGACGATGGATTTTTCAGATATCATGATTGGTATTTTTACAAATTTTATTAATGGTGTAAGTCTTGGCAGTATTTATGCAATTATTGCTTTAGGATATACGATGGTGTACGGAATTGCAAAGATGTTGAATTTTGCTCATGGAGATATAATCATGATTGGAGGATATGTACTCTTTGTGTCAGCTTATGGTGGATTAGGACTTAATCCATTTTTAGCTTTAATATTGGCAATGGTGTTTTGTACCGTGCTTGGTGTTATTATTGAGAAAATAGCATATAAACCATTGCGTAGTGCACCACCTTTGGCTGTCTTGATTACAGCAATTGGCGTTAGTTACTTTTTACAGAATATTGCATTGTTAATATTTGGTACAAATCCAAGAGTATTTAAAACATTACTTGATTTTGGATCAGTTGATTTTTTAGGCGTAAATATTAAAATATCTTATATAGTAACAATAGTAGTGTGTTTATTAATTATGTTGGGATTAATGATATTTATGAAAAAGGCGAAAACAGGACGTGCAATGTTAGCGGTTTCAGAAGATAAGGATGCGGCTCGTTTTATGGGAGTTGATGTGAATAAAACAATTGCTATTACATTTGCAATTGGGTCATGTTTAGCTGCGATTGCTGCATTCTTAATGTTTAATAAATATCCAAGCCTTGTTCCTACATCGGGTTCCATGCCTGGTATTAAAGCATTTGTTGCGGCGGTATTTGGTGGAATTGGATCTATTCCAGGTGCGCTTGTAGGTGGACTTGTTTTGGGTGTCATTGAAATATTTAGTAGAGCGTATATTTCTACAACATTATCTGATGCAATTGTATTTTCAGTTCTAGTAATTGTATTGATCTTTAAGCCAACAGGATTGTTTGGTAAGAAAATCAAAGAAAAAGTATAAGGAGGTAGGTATAGAGATGAAGTATTTAGAAGTG
>JBFHFI010000030.1:0-17499 GCA_041583675.1 Butyrivibrio sp.
ATCAAAGGATGTAGAAAAATCAACTTCTTCATATCATATGGAACAATCAATTGAAAATGGAATGCTTGTGATTGATATTAAAGAAGGAAAGAATATTAATATAGAAATTACTTATTAAGAATTATACACTAATTAGGAGGTACATATTTATGTCTATTACAGCAGAAACAGCCAAAGAACATGCAAAAGACCCTGCGGTTTTATGTTGTCGTATTGAAGAAGGAACTAAAATTACTGCATCTAATCTTGAAGATCCAACTATTTTTGATGATTTGGTAGAATCAGGACTCCTTAATTTAGAAGGATGTTTGCATATTGAACAGGTTATTGGATCCACAATGACTAAAACATGTGATTCTTTAAGTCCTATAACAAAAGAAATTATTGATGTAATACAAGAAGTTGAAGTTGTAGAGGAAGAAGTTAAGGATCAACCAGCATCTACGACTATTCAAGAAACAACAGTAAAAGGTGGAACTCTTAAGATTTCAATAGGTGAAGGAAAAGATATACATATTGAAGTTCCAATGCTTGCATCAGGAAATCAAGCTCCCCTCTCTTCTACTGCTGTTGTGGAACAAGAACCAAAATTAATTAGAACAGTAAAAAGACAGCACTATAAAATTACAGAAGTAAAAAGAGGTCCAATTACTGAAATTCAAGGCACAACTGTATATATTCGTGAAGGAATTGAATCAGAAGCAATTGCTTCACAGGATTTAGTTACAGATTTAAAAATTGAAATTATAACCCCTGATTTATATCATACTTATTCAGAAACAATTATGGATGTTCAACCAATTGCTACAAAAGATGGAGAATCAGAAATAGGTTCTGGAATTACGAAAGTCTTAGATGGCGTAATTGTAATGGTAACAGGAACAGATGAAACAGGTGTTCAAATTGGAGAGTTTGGTTCTTCTGAAGGTTTATTAGATGAAAATATTATGTGGAATAGACCTGGAACTCCTGATAAAGGTGAAATATTTATTAAAACACAAGTTACAATTAAAAAAGGTATGAATATGGAACGTCCAGGACCTTTGGCCGCTCATGCTGCTACTGATTTTATAACTAATGAAATAAGAAGTGTTTTAAAGAAAGTTACAGATGATGCATTAATTATAGATACAGAAGAATTTCAACAATTTAGACGCCCTGGTAAGAAAAAAGTTGTAATTGTAAAAGAAATTATGGGACAAGGTGCAATGCATGATAATTTAATTTTACCAATGGAACCTATTGGTGTTATTGGAGCGAAACCAAATGTTGATTTAGGAAATGTTCCAATTATGGTATCCCCATTAGAAGTACTTGATGGTTGTATTCACGCGCTTACTTGTATTGGACCTGCTTCAAAAGAAATGTCTAGACATTATTGGAGAGAACCTTTGGTATTGGAAACATTAGCAGATCCAGAATTGGATTTGTGTGGAGTTATTCTTGTCGGAAGTCCTCAAATTAATTCTGAAAAATTTTATGTATCCAAACGAGTAGGGATGACTTGTGAAGCTCTTGATGTAGATGGAGCATTTGTAACCACAGAAGGTTTTGGAAATAATCATATTGATTTTGCAAGTCATATTGAACAAATAGGAAGCCGTGATATTTCTGTTGTTGGACTTTCCTTTTGTGCAAATCAAGGAGCTCTTGTTGTAGGAAATAAATACATGAAAAATATGATTGATAATAATAAATCTGAAAATGGTATTGAAAATGAAGTTCTTGCATGTAACACTCTTTGTCATGAAGATGCCATACGTGCAATTAATATGTTAAAACTAGATATGAATGGCGAAGAAATTAAAGCGCCTTTAAAAAAATGGAACCCAAGTGTAAAAGCACAAAATGTAGAATTAATTTCTAATATTACAGGTAAACCTGTAGAGTTAGTACCTAATGAGACTTCTCTTCCTATGAGTGAAAAAAGAAAAGAAAAGTATTCATAAAATATTGGAAAAAAATTCTGTAATGAGGTAAAATATGAAATATGGTGATAAAATAATCTATATGGAAGGAATTGTCGTTGAGGTTAGTGATGGTTCTGTAGGAATAGATTTAAAAGGCCGGCTTGGGTATATTAAAGTTCCAATGAGAATGATAATATCAGATTATGAAATAAAGACAGGCCAAGAAGTTGGATTTAATATGAGTTTTCTTGAACAATTAAATGAACAACCCAATGAAACTTATGTTAGTAATCAAAAAAGTCAAGAAAAAATGGTTGAAGAAATCAAGGCCCACACAATGCTAGATCATTCAACAACTAGAAAGGAGTAATTATGAGTTTAAAAACAATCAAAGGATTACAATCAGAAATTTTTGTACCAGTAACACCAAAGCCAGTTTGGGCAGAGGTAACAAAAGATTTAAAAGATATGACTGTTGCTATTGCTACAGCTGCAGGTGTACATCATAAAAATGATAAACGCTTTAATCTTGCTGGTGATTTTACATTTAGAAAAATAACATCTGATATGCCTTCAAATGAATTAATGGTATCCCATGGTGGATATGATAATGGAGATGTGAATAAGGATATCAATTGTATGTTTCCTATGGATCCTCTTCGTAAAATTGCAGAGGATGGAATTATTAAAGATATATCACCAATTCATATTGGATTTATGGGTGGTGGTGGAAACCAAGAAAAATTTAAAAATGAAACTGGACCAGAAATTGCTAATATTTTAAAAGATGCTGGCGTTGATGCAGTATTACTTACTGCTGGCTGAGGTACCTGTCATCGCTCTGCCGTATTGGTGCAGAGAGCAATTGAAGCAGTAGGTATTCCAACGATTATTATTGCTGCTCTTCCACCTGTTGTAAAACAGGCAGGAACTCCTCGTGCAGTAGCTCCATTAGTTCCTATGGGTGCAAATGCAGGAGCTCCAAATGATTTTGAAATGCAATATAATATTGTAAAAGATTCACTTGATCAACTTATTTCCTTGGATTCACCAGGAAAAGTGATACCTCTTCCATATGAGTATGTTGCAAAAATTTAATATTAAAAGGGCTGTGAATACAGCCTTTTTTTTAAATTATTAATTATAAGTGAAAGTTCCCCTCGGAGCTTGTGCTCTTATGACAAATAAGTAAAAAGGAGATTATTATGAAAACACATCATAAAAATGAAGATTTAACAATTCAAAGTCTACATATAAATAATGTTGTTTGGGATAATAATTTTGAAATTGATTTAAATACTCAGACTTTAAAAATATCAATGAATGAGTTATCAGATTGCTTTTCTAGTAATATTATTAAATCTATTGATATAAAAATTATAAATCCCAATGAGCATTCTATTATTAGAGAATCCATTATGGATATTATTCCAATTTCAGTAAAAAAAACAGGTCAAATTGGTAATGGTATTACACATACACTTACAGGCGTATATATAATATTGTCTGCAGCAGATGAATTAGGTGATCCTATCTGCTCTTTTGGTAATACCAAGGGTTCTTTGGATTCATCAATACAATTTGGAATGGTAGGAACACCGGAAGTTGATGATTTTTTAATCTCATTCGAAGTTATATTACAAAAAAACACAGGTAAAACTAGAAAAGGACCAAATGCAATTCATGAATCATGTGATTTATTCTGTAATAAAATTAGAAAACCACTTCAAGAACTTTTGCCGGACGATTTTACAGAAATTCATAAATATCCTTCTTATAAAGAAAACAATCAACCTAAAATTGCCATGGTTAAACTTGTATCTGGTCAAGGTTGTATGTATGATACTGTAATTAAAGGAAATCAGCCATCTTCTTTTATTGGAGGGACCTCTATTGTGGATCAAGAATGTCATCCGATTTTTCTAACTCCAAATGAATATAGAGATGGTGCAATTAGAGCTTTATACTAAAATATAGAAAAGGAGTAAAATTCCTTAAAGCTTAGTGCGAAAAAAGGAATTGTGATAATAATGGGTATAGGTCCTTCTACAAAAGAAACAACATTACACCATTTTCGGGATCCTTTATTACAGGTTCTTTCCAATGATGAAGATTTTGATCTTGTGGGTGTAGTGATTGCAGGCATACCGCAAAGTATGCCTTCTAAAATAAAAACAAGTGTGAATATCGCAAAAATATTTGATGAAATACCAATTGAAGGTGCAATTGTAAGCGCTGACAGTTGGGGGAATTCAAATATTGATTTTGCCAATACATTAGAGCAACTTGGTTCCAGAGGAATTGAAGTTGTAGGTATGAGCTTTGTGGGAACACAAGGAGAATTTGTTGTTATTAATGAATATATGGATACAATAGTAGATATTAACAAATCCAAAGAAGGAATAGAGACTGTTGTATTAGGAGAAAATTCAATGAGTGTTTTGGATGCAAAAAAAGCCGCCGCATTTCTAAAACTTAAAATACGACGACATAAAAAATAATCTATTCTGTTGCCAAAATTCTTAGGGCATGAATGCCCTCTTGTATTTCTGATAATGTATTAAAATGAGAAAAGCTAAATCTAACAATCCCCTGCTCTACGGTTCCTAACGATTCATGCATAAGAGGTGCACAATGCGCTCCTGGTCTTGTTGCAATTTGAAAACGTTCTGATAATTCGTCACTTACCATGGCAGCTTCATATCCCTTGATATTAATAGCTACAATAGGAGCTCGCATTTCAGAAGAATAATCACCATAAATAATTATATTTGGAATATCCTTAATTCCATTATAAAATGTTTTCCATAAAATAGATTCCTGTTTGTGAATCTCTTGGATGGTATAATTTAAAAGATAATTCAAAGAGGCATTTAAACCAACCAAACCATGTGCATTTAAAGTACCTGCTTCCAGTGCTGTAGGGAATACA
The DNA here is from genome assembly GCA_041583675.1 of Butyrivibrio sp. Taxonomy (GTDB): domain Bacteria; phylum Bacillota; class Clostridia; order Lachnospirales; family Lachnospiraceae; genus Eshraghiella. Next base: position 4,843 of record JBFHFI010000030.1, read on the forward strand.
CGGGGATGTTCTTTGTCAAAAGAATGAATACCAGAACCACCGACAAGCAAAGGTTTGATAGTTACATTGTCGGATAGACAGATACCACCGGTTCCCTGAGGCCCTAACAGGCCCTTGTGGCCTGTAAAACATAATATAGATATATTATTAGCCTGCATATCAATAGGGATGGATCCGGCTGTCTGAGAAGCATCTAAAACAAATAAAATATGATGATTTCTACAAAGTTCCCCAATTTGATCAATAGGATATACATTTCCTGTTACATTCGAAGCATGTGTACAGATAATAGCTTTGGTATTTTTTTGAATTTGATCTTCAAAATCTTTTATTTGATAGATTCCTTTTTTATTAGCAGGAACAATTGATAATTCTACTCCCTGTGTTTGTTCATAGTAAAGGGGACGTAAAACAGAATTATGTTCACAAGCTGTGGTTATAACATGATCTCCTTTGTTAAAAAGACCTTGAATAACAATATTTAGACTTTCTGTTGCATTCATAGTAAAGACAACTCTTTCTGGATTAGGGGCATGAAAAAGCTCTGCTATTTTTTCTCTAGTATCTTCAATTATTCTTGCAGTACCAAGAGAAATGGAATGCGCACCTCTTGAAGCATTTCCAATGGTATTAAAAGCCTGAAATACAGATTCTGCTACACAATCTGGTTTGTGAATTGTAGTTGCAGCATTATCAAAGTAAAGCATTTTATCACCACTTTCTATTAAGGTTTTATAATAACATCAGCCATATTCATTGTTTCTACAATAGAATACATATTAGTGACACTTCCTATTGCTAATTTACTTGTTAAGCCATAATAATCCAAACAAGTACCACATGTGATAATTTCAACACCCGCAGAGTCTAATGCCTTAATATCTTCTAAAGAATCGGATCCTTCACAAGTTAAAGTTGCGCCTCCATTATAAAATAATACAGCTTTTGGTAATTCTTCTAGTTTTGAAACAGCATATATAAAACCTTTCATTAAAACGGCACCGAGTTCATCATTGCCTGATCCCATTTTATCACTACTAATAACAACAATTTTATGTTGTCCTCCACAAGGGACACAAACAACTTGCTCTTCCACAGGTGTTTTGCTTGGAGTTCCTACTGTTATAATTACAGAATATTTTTGTTTGGATATTTCATTGGATTTTGATTCATATCCTTTTTGTGTTGACATTTTTATTAGATTTTGAACAGCAATTTCATTATCAACCAAAACCTCAACTTGACCCGGTCCGTTTAATGTCTTTATTGCTTCTAAGGCTTTTACTACGGGTACAGGACAATTAAATCCTATTGCATCAACTTTAATCATTTTTTACACTCCTTATAATAATCTCATTTTTGTTATAGTCTCCTACTTCACCAACAATTGAGGCAGGTAAACCAGCTTTTTGCATTTCTGTAATAATTTGATTTGCATCTTCAGGAGAAACAGCAGCTAATAATCCTCCAGAGGTTTGTGGATCAAATAATATTTCTTCCATTTCAAATTCAATGTTTTCAAAAGTCACATAAGACTCTACATGATTTCTATTTCTTTGAGCGGCAGCAGTTAATAAAAAATTCGAAGCATATTCTTTTGCTTGTTCTATAAATGGAATATTTTCAATATTAATATAGGCTGTTTTTTCCTGCGCCATCATTTCATGTAAATGACCTAAAAATCCAAAACCTGTAACATCGGTACAAGCATGAACCGTATATTTTTGCAAAATTTTTGATGCTTGTTTGTTTAAAGTTGTCATGGAAAGAATTGCTTCATCCATAGCTTCTTCGGATGCAGCTTTTACACGATCAGCACAACATACAATTCCAACGCCTAATTTTTTACTTAAAATTAATACATCTCCTATTTTTGCACCATTATTTGGGAATATTTTTTTTGGATGAATGGTTCCAGTTACAGATAATCCATATTTGACATCCGTATCATTTATAGAATGTCCACCAGCAAGTGTTCCTCCAGCCTCAATTACTTTTTCAGCGCCACCACGCATAATTTCGCCAAGTATATTTAAATCCATAGATTCAGGAAAGCATACAATATTTAATGCTGTTTTTACTTCCCCACCCATGGCATAAATATCGCTTAATGCATTAGCAGCAGCTATTTTTCCAAAAGTGTAAGGATCTTCAACCATAGGAGGAAAAAAATCTAAAGTTTGTACAATGGCGATATCTTCACTAATTTGATATACTGCAGCATCATCACTACTGTCATATCCAATTAATAAAGCAGGATCTAAAGCTCCTTTTGGTAGTTTTGATAAAACTCTACTTAAAATGCCGGGTCCTAATTTTGCGGTACAACCACCGCCAGTACAAAATTGTATTGTGTTATTCATAAATATCATCCTTCTTTCTTATTTATAAGATCTTCGTTCTGTTTCTTTACCACACCATGCAGTTACTTTTTTTTTATCCAAAAGAGAAATCAATGGTTGTGCACAACGTCTGCTAGTTCCCAACAGATTACGGACATCACTGAGTGTTAGAATATCATTTGTTTTAAAAAATTCTTTTACAATTTTTTCTGTTTGTATATATAACTCTTGTGTAATAAAATATTCATCTGATAATTGTAAAATTAAATTTTCAGATAACATTTGATCTCTAATATCTAAAACATCATCCATTGATTGAGAATCTGCCATTAATATATTAAAATTTACAAAGTCATATTTTGACTGATTTAATTTATTCAGGATTTTTTTCTGTGTTTTTTCAAAAAAAGAATCCTTTATAAGATGAAAGTTAGGCGAATAGATAATATCTTGAATACGTTTAATAAAGTCATTTTTTTCCAAGTATTTCAATGTTGCATCATATCTTCCAATTTCAAAAGATTTAAATAATTCAGAATGTAGGACTGCTTTGGGAATACCAACTTTATACATATGTTTTTTATGAAAATCATCGAATAAATTATTTAATTTTTTACACATGATATCTATTTCATTCATTGACCAATAATAATTTTTTTTGTTTCCGGCAATTAATACACAGGCATGGTCAGATATTAAAGTATCTAAAATTTCATTTACATGAATAAGATCCAGACCAATCGCTTTTGAAATTTCTTGAGAACTCAAAGGGAATTTTATACTTTTATTAATTTCTCTAAGAATTAAAGTGTATTCATCTCCTTGTTCCTTTTTTTGGAGATATTCAAGATCACTTTGAAGAAATCTTTTTTTAGCATAGGGTTTTTCATCAATAACAATTCCGCCACCTACTGTTTCTAAGGGGGAATAAAATCGAATTACAAAACAATCTTGTTTTTTTACAGCAATGGGTACTTCTAATAACAATTGTGCATAACCAGATTCACCAGCCTTTAATTGATCCTGATCCAATAATTTCGCACGACATAATAATTCTGCAGTACCAATATGTAGATGTAAGCGCATTTGATTTTTAATAATTCTTGTGGTTTCTGTGGAAATTGATAATTTCACATCTAAAATAGTTGTGTTTTGTAATTGTTGTTCTATTGTAATAACGCTTCCACGATGTAAATCTTCCGTTTTAACACCGGGTAAATTAACTGCAACTCTTTGACCACTATATGCTTGATTTGTATCCATTCCATGTACTTGTAAAGATCTAACTTTTGTCTGAATATTTTGAGGATAGATATAAATTTGTTGGTCTTTATAAATAGTGCCTTCTAAAAGAGTTCCTGTAACAATGGTCCCAATTCCAGCAACAGTGAAAATACGATCAATTGGTAGACGAAGGGGTTGATTGACAAAAAACATATCTTCTATTGTATTTACTTCTTGTTCAATAAGTGTGATTAGATGGTCTAAACCATCTCCAGTAATAGCGGAGACTTGAATGCTAGGTACATTTTCAAAACAAGTGTTTTGAAAATATTCCATAGTATCTGTTTGAATAAGCTGAGCCCATTCTTGGTCAACACAATCTTTTTTCGTGAAAACAATAATAATATGTTTTACCTTAAGTTGTTTGAGAATCTCTATATGTTCTTTGGTCTGTGGCATAATACCTTCTTCTAAAGAAATTACAAGAAGAACTAAATCCATACCAGTAACTCCTGCTAACATATTAGGTAAAAATTTTTCATGACCAGGAACATCAACAATACCTGCTCTTTTTTTAATATGTGGAAGGTCAAAATATGTAAATCCAAGATCAATTGATATTCCACGTTTTTTTTCTTCTTTTAAGGTGTCTGTATCATGACCGGTTAAGGCTTTGATTAATGCAGTCTTTCCATGATCAATATGTCCCGCAGTACCAATAATTATATGTTCCAAAATAAACTCCTTATTCAGTAGTGGTTAATATATTTATAATTGTATCTGTTAAAGTAGGAATATCTTTGTCAAAGATAGTTCTAACATCAATTAATATACAATTTTCAACAATTCTAACTATAATTGGAATCTTTGTATTTCTTAGTTCTTCAGAAATGAGTGATGCTTTAAAGGTTTCACTTGTTATATTGATTCCATAGCTTTTAAAGTTTTCCTCTGGTAAAGAACCACCTCCTGCAAGACTATCGCATGGAATAACTTGAATATCATAGTGTTCAAGAAAAGGATCCAAACGATTTTTAATGAAAACTGCCTTTCTATATAATGCTTCCAAAGAAATCGTTAACATATTTAACACAGGAATGTGTTCCATCGCATAGGATTCATCGGAATAAAGTCTAAAAATATTTTCCAAGATGGCAATTGTAAATTTATCCACTCTAAGAGCTCTGGTTAATGGATGTTTTTTACATAAGTCAATCCACTTTTTTTTACCAATAATAATACCAGCTTGTGGTCCTCCTAGTAATTTATCTCCACTAAAAGAAATAAGATCTGCACCTTGAGAAACACTGTCCATAACAGTCGGTTCTTTTTTTAGTCCATATTTAGAAAAATCAATTAAAGTTCCACTTCCAAGATCTTCAATAACTGGAATATTATATTTTTTCCCTAAATCAACAAGTTCTAATAATTCAGTTTTTTGTGTAAAACCAACTATTTTGTAATTACTGGTATGTACTTTTAATAGTGCACGTGTGGATTCTGTAATCGCATTTTCATAATCTTCAATACGTGTTCTATTTGTAGTGCCTATTTCAATACTTCTAGAACCACTTTGATTAATAATATCAGGAATTCTGAACTTGCCTCCAATTTCAATTTGTTCACCTCTAGAAACTATAATTTCACCCGAGTTGCAAAGAGCACTTATCATTAAAAGAGCTGCACCTGCATTATTATTGACAACAAAAGCTGCTTCTGCACCTGTTATTTTACAAATTAGATTTTCGATATGACTATATCTTTCTCCACGAGTTCCAGATAATAAATCATATTCTAAATTAGAGTAACCAGTTACTACTTCTTCTAATCCATCTAATACACAGGTAGGCAATGGCGAACGACCTAAATTTGTATGTAAAACAATTCCAGTTCCATTAATAATTGGCTTTAAGTTTTTTTGATTTAAAGATTGCAGTTGTTGAAGGATGGTATGTTCCAAATTTTCAATGACATCATCTGAAAGTGAATTTTCTTGTATCATTAATCTCACGGAATCTAGACACCTGTTAATAACTTCAAGTACAGGTGTCTTTCCATAGTGAGTAATTGCCAATTGAATGGATTCTTTTTCCAAAAAGAAATCCATTTTGGGTATTTTTCGATATGCATTATTGTTGTTTCTCATAATCTCCTACTAATTAAAAGTTTGCTCTGTTCTACCAATAATTTCATCTTGAAGTTCCTTACTAAGATTTCTAAAGTGATCACTGTAACCAGCGACACGAACAATTAAATCTTTGAAATCATTAGGTTGTTGTTGAGCTTTGATTAACGTGTTTCTATCAATAACATTAAATTGTATATGATGTCCATCCATATTAAAATAAGACCGAACAAGATTAGCCATTTGTTCAAGGCCTTGTTCTCCGGCTACAACAGATGGTGTAAATTTTTGATTGAGTAAAGTTCCACCAGTTTTTAAATGATCCATTTTTGCACAAGATTTAATAACCGCTGTTGGTCCTTTTCTATCAGCACCTTTTTCAGGAGAAATTCCCTCAGATACAGGTTTATGTGCAAGACGACCATTAGAACTTGCTAACATAACTTCTCCAAAATAAATATGACAAGTTGTAGGCAACATATTTACACCATAGGTTCCTCCTCGTATATTTTTTCTACCTGTTACAAGCCTACAATACATTTCAAAAACAGATTGCATAATATTATCTGCATAATCATCATCATTTCCATATCGAGGTGCCATATTTTTAACTAAATTCAAAGTGTGTTCATGTCCTTGATAATTATCTTTTATAGATAATAGGATTTCATCCATTGTAATTTTTTCTTTATCAAATACTAGATATTTAATAGCACTTAGACAATCGGTAATGGTACCAATACCCACTCCTTGAATATAACTCGTATTATATCTTGCACCTCCGGCATTATAATCGCGACCTTTTTGAATACAATCATTTGTAATTACAGATAAAAAAGGAACAGGCATATGTTCAGCATATATTTTTTCGATAATATTATTTCCCATTATTTTAATAGAGAGAAAATAATCTATTTGTTGCTGAAATGCTTCAAATAATTCTTCATAGCTTTTCATTTCTGAAGCAGGTTTGGTTTTTAATCCTAATTGACGATTGGATACATAATCATAGCCTTGAAATAAAGTGAGTTCAAATATTTTAGGAATATTAAAATACCCTGTTAAAATATAGGCTTCATTTCCAAAGGCACCCGTCTCCACACAACCACTGGAACCACCTTTTCTAGCATCTTGAATGGATTTCCCTGCATTTAGTAATTCTTGAACAATGGCATCTGTATTATAAAAAGCAGGTTGCCCCCAACCCTTTCTAGAGATTTCAGCAGCTTTTTTTATAAAGTTTTTAGGTGTTTTTTTACTTATCTGAACATTTGAGCTTGGTTGTAATAACTGCATTTCATCCATACATTCAAGGATAAGATAACTTACATCATTTACACCGTCTTTTCCATCAGGAGTAATTCCTCCGGTATTAATATTTGCAAAATCTGTGTAAGTACTACTTTCTTTTAATGTAATACCTACCTTAGGTGGTGCAGGTTGATTATTAAATTTTATCCAGAGACATTCTAATAATTCTTTTGCACGATTTCTATCTAAAATTCCATTTTCTACATCATTTAAATAAAAAGAAATTAAATGTTGATCTAATCTTCCCGGACTAAAGGCATCCCATGGATTGATTTCTGAAGTAACACATATATGGACAAACCAATACATTTGTAATGCCTGCCAATAGGTTTGTGGTTTCTTTCTTGGAATGATTTTACAGTTTTGAGATATCTGTAATAACTCTTGTTTTCTTGTAGCATCTTCTGTTTGTTCTGCTAATTTCATAGCATAATCCGCATAACGATCCCCGAATACTATAATTGCTTCACAAGCATAACGCATACCTTTTAATTCATGTTTTTTATCCAGAGCATCCGCATCATTTACAAAATCCAATTGAGAAATAGCAAGGTCTATATCCGCAATATGTTCTTCAAATCCTTTTTCATAAATTATTTGACCACCTACAGTATGTCCTGGGCCGCGTTGTTCCATAAATTCTGTAAAAATACCACTTTCATAAGCTTCTTTCCATTGAAGGGGCATCTCAGAAATAATTTTATTACGAATACTTCTATTTTCCCAATATGGAATAATTGTTGATTCCTGAAATTCTCTTGATTCTTGGTCTACTTTAAATCTAATTAAATCACGTTCATTCATTACGTCCATATCTTCTAAAGTATGACAACATAATTCTGGAAATGTAGGTGCTGCCAAAGGGGCACAACCTTTTTCTCCAATAATAAGTTCACCATCTCCGATATATAAAGTTTTATTTGACATATAATATTTAAGCATATTTCCACGAAGTTCTGGATTTGACATAGTGCCTTCGTATTGTTTGTAAAACTCTGTCATTAATTTTGATCTTTCAATATCAATAAAGGCATCTGTAGATACACTTTTTTCGCGTAAATTTTGTATTCTTTCATTCATTCCATGCATCATATTTCAGTCTCCTCTTTTAGGTTAATTTATTGTAACTTGAAATCCATTGCTTTTAAAAAGTGCTGCAAACTCTTCCAAAGTCTTATTTTCGGGTTTTTTTAAATTCTTGCCTGGGTTTGATTTCCCCAAACGTTTATATTTACTATTTCCCATATTGTGATATGGAAGTAAATTAATCTCTTCTATTATAATACTTTTTTCTTTTAAAAACACTATTGTTTCATTAATATTCTCTTTTGTTGCATTCACATCTTGAATTACAGGCATTCTTAAATATATTTTACAATGATTTTCACTTAGTTTAATTAGATTTTCTAAGATTAATTCGTTAGATACTCCTGTATATTGAATGTGTTTTTCATTATTTATAATTTTACAGTCATATAAAAAAAAGTCTACATAGGGTAATATTTGTTGAAAATGAGTCCAATCTGCATATCCACAAGTATCAATACCTAAATTTATTCCTTTTTCTGAAAGTGGTTTTATAATTTCTAATAAGTAAGTGATATCCATGGTCATAACTTCACCACCGGATAATGTAACTCCTCCACCAGATTCTTCATAAAATATTTGGTCTTTAATAAGTTCTTTTACAAGTTCTTTGGGACTTAATTGAAATCCACAGAGTTCTCTTGCTCCTTGATAACAATACTCTATACAGTTATTACAGCTGCTACATTTAGCAAGATTTGTTTTAACGACATTTTCATCTACACATATTGCTTTTTCACAACAATGGTCCATGCACGATCTGCAGAAGGTACATTTTTCTGGGTCCCAAAAAAATTCTTCTTGATAATTTTGTGTTTCGGGATTGTGACACCACTCACATTTTAAAGGACAACCTTTGAAAAACACTGTGGTTCGAATTCCTGGTCCATCATGAATAGAATATTTTTGTATATCTGTAATCAATGGTAATATCATATATGCTTACCTCTTTTATAATCACAAAGAGGATCCCATAGGGAACCCTCTCTGAAAAATATTTAATATGAAAATTGTTAATAAAATTTATTCACACCATTCAGCTCTTAAATCATCAAGAACACCTTGTTCTGTAAGTTCATCAATTGCCTGATCAAATACTTCAACAATACCTGGGTATGTTTCTTCAGAACAATCAAATGAAATAGCAACAGCATATGGAGCCTGTCCTTGATTAAATTCATCACCAATCATAGCAATTTTAGTATCATCTTTTGTTTTGATGTAATATGCAACACCTGGAGTATCTTGAATAACACAATCCACTTTGCCCTGCTCTAATGATTCATATGCAGTTGTAATTGTATCATGTGACTCAATACTTGTTTCTGGTACACCAAGAGTTTGAATATAAAGATCTGATGCAGTTCCAGTTTCTACAGCAACAACATAATCTCCTGATAATAAATCTTCAACATTTGTTAATTCTGCTGGACTTGTTTCTGTGTTAATACAAAGGATCTGTCCTGAATCATAATATGTTTCACTAAAATTCATGTTTTCTTTTCTTTCATCAGTTGCACATAAAGCTGCCATTGCAATATCTAATTTACCAGTTGAAACAGATGTTGTTAATGCTGAATAACTCATAGCTTCAACATCTCCATCAATTTCAAATCCTAAATAATCTTGTAATGCATTTAGAAAATCAACATCATATCCAATTAAAGTTGTACCATCTTCATCATAATATGAGAATGGAGCAAATAGTCCAGAAGTACCAACTTTAAGAGTTACACCTTCTAATGCACCCTCAGCAGTATCACCTGCTGATACGCTTTGTGTTTCATCTTTAGAACATCCTATCATAGCTACGCCCATGGCAACAACTAAAGTACCTGCAATTACTTTTTTTAAGTTCTTTTTCATTTTTGTTCCTCCTTTTACTGATTAAAACATATGACCAAAAGATACATTCGCAAAAAAAAAGGCATCTAAGTAAGTATTAACTTAGACGCCATTGTCATTTTGTTATTATAATGATTTTTACGAGTGTGTCTCTCAATGTAGACATAGAATAGCATTAGATTATTTTAATGTCAATACTACATGCAATTCAAATATCTTATGAACCAGATAACTAAATGCTATGTCAAGCGCCTTATTTAAATATCAGTATTATGTCTAATTGTTGTTTTTTTATCTAATAAAGAATAAATTAATATACCAGACAATACAAGTAGACCTCCTACTATCTTACTAGATATTGGGATTTCTGTAAAGAAGAATATCCCCATAATAGTTGCAAACACTGGTTCTAGGAGTTTTACAATTGAAATAAAGGAAGCTTTTTCATACTTTAATCCCCAACTAAATATAGAATGTCCAAGTAATGTACAGAATACAGCCATACCCAAAGATAATAAATAATTTTTTTCGGAATAACCACTTAAAGGTGTGGTTGTAATAATTAAAATTATGAAAACAGTTAAGGTTGCAGATAAATATACAATAAAAGTATAAAGTGTTGTGGACATCTTTTTTCTACAAACAGATCCAATCATTGTATAAATTGCCATAAAAAATGCAGCAGAAAGAGCCAAACCATCTCCTAATAAGATATTAGTACCACCTTGAGAATCTGAAGTTGCAATAATAACACTGCCTATAAAAGCAATTATAATACCACCCCATCCCTTCCAACTAATCTTTTCTTTGAAAAAAAAGAGCATTGCAAACGCTACAAAAAAAACTTCAACATCTGTAAGAACAACAGCGGAAGCAATACTTGTCATTCGAACAGCTTGAAAATATGCGGAAAAATGAATTCCTAAAAACATACCACTTAAAGTGGGTAAATAGAATTCATTTATTTTTAAAGCGTGAAATTCTTTTCTACAATTTTTTAAAACAAAAGGAAACAATAAAATAGATGCAAATAACGTTCGATAAAATACCAAGACAATGGAAGGTGCATCTGCATATTTTACAAAGATTGCGGATAAAGAAACACCTAACACCCCCAGAATAATAATGATTTTTTTCATAGTAGATAACCTCGTTCATTTATTTTTATATTCTTATAGCATTAATTCATAGATATTTGAATATTGAATCGAATATTTTTTCAAAGCAGTTATTACAATTTCCTTTTCAAAAATAGCGCAAGCCCATGCCAAACCACAACCAGCAGATATTTCAGTTGGAAGTGGAATAAGACGTCCTGGTAAATTGTTATCTTTAAATATTTTCTCCATATTAATTGCTTTGGAGGTAGAAGTATATGTAATTATTAACTTTAATTCTTTTTTTCTCATAAGTACCCTCTTATAATATATTTAAAATTATTAGTTGAATGATAACACAAAAGAACAAAAAATACATATAACATATCTGTATTTTTTGTTCTTTAAACAATACAATAATTAAATTATTTTTTATAAATTAGTAAATTTACTCTTCTGTAGCTGTCATCTTTTCTGTTGAAGTTGTTTACTTACTTGCAGTCGTAGTTTCTTCGATAGAACTTGTTTCAGTGGACGTATTCGATGATACAGAAGTTGTAGTTTCCATTTCTGTAGTTTTATTATCTTTGATATTAAGTGTTATTGTTTTGGATAAAAAATTCCCATAAATATCAATTAAATTATAAGTGAGTTGATATTGTCCGGCTTTTACAAGTGAATAATTTCCGGAAGTATACACATAAGAAACAACAGAATTATTGTCAATATCTGTTGCTGTAATATAGTTTAATAAAATATCTTCATTGGTTCCGATATCTAGATTTAAAGTATCATATTGAGGTTCCAGGCTTTGAATTTCAGTAAGACACCATGGAGATCCTGTAGAATCATCTGTAGGATCCCAAGTAATACCATCCGGTATAACAATAGGGTTGTTTATTTGTTCAGAAACTTCTATAGTTTCATCATAATATACTTTAAAAATAGATTTTTGTGCACAATTTTCATAAACCCATTTTGCATCTGCAAGATTCATAGTAAATCCATCTATGGAGTTTCCACTACCAATATTATTATAGTCTGTAACATTTAAAGAATTTTTATCTCCATTTATTGTATATTCACAGGAATGAAAATTCAAACCATTACCATAGGAAGAATAAAATCTATAAAACCCTCCATTAGTATTAGGTTGCCATGCTGTTTTTATATATTCATTTGAATCGGATGTGTATTCATTCATTATAAAATCAGAATTATAAGAACAAAGAATTGATTTAGATGGCTCACTATTATAATCATTTAGATTAGAATTATACTCATAAAAATCAATCTGTCCATTTGCAATATTTATTTTAACAGAATAAACCCCTTTTGCAACAACTATATTTTCACTAGTCGTTGCTTCAGGAGTTGTTATTACACTTGTAGTTACATTTTCATTTGTATTTAATGTATGTTTTTTATCAATAGAGACTACGATTGCAAGTAAAAAAAGAAATATTATAATAAGTGCACTGTAATATTTAATATTTTTATTGTTGAAAAACTTTTTTATATCCCTTTTTTTTGAGTAATAATCCATAAGTTATTCTCCGTTATAAATAATTTAAAAAATTAACGATCCCAATATTGTGGAAATCTAAAGTCTATATATTGTTTAAGA
>JBFHFI010000031.1:0-17089 GCA_041583675.1 Butyrivibrio sp.
ATGATGTGATTACTATTCAATATTTTCCATTACGACGCAGATATTTTTATTTGCGTCTATTTTTAAAAATAATAATATTAAAATAAATCAATTAAAGTGATTAAATTTAATCATTTTAATTTAAAGAATTATATGATATTATTTCAATAGATAAAAAGCGATGAAGAGAAATAGTAGTTATTTGGAGTTTTACAGAGAGCTTTCATGTGGTGTGAGAAAGTAAATAAAGAATAATGAACTCGTCTTGAAGCTGCAGACTGAAAAGGTATTAGTAGGTTGAGCCGGATTTCCCCGTTATAGGTTATTTGCATTTATGCAAAAGAGTGCATGTTTAAGACATGAAATAGAGTGGTACCGCGAAAGATGGTTCTTTCGTCTCTATATAAATATTATATAGGGACTTTTTCTTTGTCTAAAAGAAAGGGATTTCTATAAGAGGCAATTAAATTTTTAATTATTGGAGGATTATTATGAAGAATACGAGTAAATATGTAAAACAATATTTTATGCCACCTGTGTGCGAATATGACTGGGTAAAAAAAGAATCTATAGAAAAGGCTCCAAAATGGTGTTCTGTAGATCTAAGAGATGGAAATCAGGCATTAATAGAGCCTATGAGTATAGAAGAAAAAGTGGAATTTTTTCAAATGCTTGTAGATATTGGTTTTAAAGAAATTGAAGTGGGTTTTCCTGCAGCTTCTGAAACTGAATATTTATTTATGAGAACTTTAATAGAACGAAATATGATTCCTAATGATGTAACGATTCAAGTGCTGACACAAGCAAGAGAGCATATTATTAGAAAAACATTTGAAGCAGTTAAAGGGGCTCCTCATGCGGTTATTCATTTGTATAATTCAACATCTGTAGCGCAAAGAGAGCAGGTGTTTAAAAAAGATCAACAACAGATTAAACAAATTGCAGTGGATGGCGCTCAATTATTGAAAAAACTTGCAGATGAAACAGATGGAAATTTTTCATTTGAATATAGTCCAGAGAGTTTTCATGGAACAGAAGTTGAATATGCATTAGATGTGTGTAATGCAGTATTAGATGTATGGAAACCAACCAAAGAAAATAAGGCTATTATTAATATTCCAGGAACTGTTGAGACAGCAATGTCACATGTATTTGCTTCTCAAATTGAATATATGAGTAAAAATCTAAAATATAGAGATCATGTAGTGGTTAGTTTGCATCCACATAATGATAGAGGTTGTGGTGTAAGTGATGCGGAGTTAGGGCTGTTAGCAGGAGCTGACAGAATAGAGGGAACTTTATTTGGAAATGGGGAAAGAACGGGTAATGTGGACATTATTACGGTTGCTATGAATATGTTTTCACATGGGGTTGACCCTGAACTTGATTTTTCTAATATGCCAGAGATTAGGGAGACTTATGAAAGATTGACAAGGATGACGGTAGGAGAACGTCAGCCTTATGCAGGAGATTTAGTGTTTACAGCATTTTCAGGATCTCATCAAGATGCTATTGCAAAAGGTATGTCATGGCGGGAAGAAAAAGAATTGTCTAATTGGACAATTCCTTATTTGCCTATTGATCCACATGATGTTGGAAGAACTTATGATGCAGATGTAATTAGAATTAATAGCCAATCCGGCAAGGGTGGTATTAGTTATATACTTAAGCAAAATTTCAGTATTTCCATTCCGGAAAAGATGAGAGAGGAAGTTGGATATATGGTAAAACAAGTATCTGATGAACAACACAAAGAACTTTCGCCTCAATGGGTATATGAAATATTTATGGGAGAGTATATAGAAAATACACCTATTTTTCAAATAGAAGAATGCCATTTTAAACAAAATGATGGAATTATGGCAGAGACAACAATTTTGTATAAAGAAAAAAAAGCGGTTGTGAATTCCAATGGTAATGGTCGTTTAGATGCAGTCAATAACACTTTAAAGCAATTTTTTGGATTGAATTATGAACTTAGTATTTATGAGGAACATGCACTTTCACAAGGAGCTTCCGCAAAAGCTATGGCTTATGTTGGGATTACATTTGAAGGTGCAATGTATTGGGGAGCAGGTATAGATGAAGATATATTAACTGCTTCAGTGGATGCGTTGGCAGTTGCTGTTAATAAAATACCTGTAATTCAAAATGAAAATTCCTTAAAAGATGATAGACTAATTAATATTTTAAATTATATCCAAGGAAATTATCAAACAGTCACATTGGAAGAATTATCGGGACATTTTCATTTATCAGAACCTTATATTTCAAAATTTATAAAAGAAAAATCAAAAAAAACCTTTGGAGAGCATTTATCCAGTATAAAATTAACAAAAGCGAAAACTTTATTAACCAATGGAAATATGACGGTTGAAAATATAGCATATGCAGTGGGATATCAAAGTGTGGAACATTTTAACAGGACATTTAAGAAAGCATTTAACCAGACACCAGTTCAATATAGAAATTCAAGTAGAAAAGTAAAATAAAGTAAAGGATTATTTATGACATTACAACAGTTGAAATATGTAGTTACTATTGCAGAAAAAGGAAGTATTAGCGAAGCTGCTAAGACACTTTTTGTATCACAACCGAGTTTGACAAATTCAATAAAAGAACTTGAAAAAGAAGTTAAAATTACAATCTTTAATCGTAATAACAAAGGAATTGAAGTTTCTAATGAGGGGGATATCTTTCTGGGATATGCTAGGCAAGTAATAGAACAGACGGATTTGTTGGAAGAAAAGTATATTACAGGAAAAGAGCAGAGAATTCGTTTTTCTGTTTCAACACAACATTATTCTTTTGCAGTAAATGCATTTGTAGATGTTATTAACGAATTTGATTGTGATAAATATGATTTTACTTTAAGAGAAACACAAACCAATGAGATAATACAAGATGTAACAAAGATGAAAAGTGAGATTGGGGTATTATATACATCTGAAAAAAATCAAGAAGTTTTAACCAAGTTAATTAAACAAAATCAGTTGGTATTTACTTCTCTTTATATTGCAAAGCCCCATGTGTTCATTTCTAGTAATCATCCATTGGCTGTTAAATCCATTATTAAAATGGAGGATTTAGAAAATTATCCATATCTTAGTTTTGAGCAGGGAGATTATAATTCATTTTATTTTTCTGAGGAGATATTAAGTAGCTTGGATCATAATAAAAACATTAAAGTTAGGGATCGAGCAACATTATTTAATTTGGTTATTGGTCTAAATGGTTATACAGTAAGTTCAGGAGTGATTAGTAAAGAGCTCAACGGGGAACAAATTGTAGCCAGGCCGCTAGATGTAAATGAACATATGAACATTGGAGTTATCACAAGGAAAAATATTAAAATGAGTAGATTTGGAATGGCTTATTTGGATGCATTAAAAAAACATATTTTGTAAAAAAAGATTCTATTAAGAATCTTTTTTTTGTGGACTTACCTTTTCTTGAATTTTACATGAAATATAGGTTATCCGGATTGTAGAATTTACCTAAATCATTCAATATAAAAAATGTAAAATGAAAATCAAAGGAGGTAAGATATGCCAGCAACTTATGCACATTATAAATTAGGGAAACGGGTATACAATGAACTTTCAAGAGATATACAAAAGGATATACAAAAAAATAAACAAATGTATTTGTTAGGATTACATGGGCCAGATATATTGTTTTATTATAATATATTAATGAATAATGAAGTAAGAAAAAAGGGAATAAATACACATGATAGACCAGCAAAAGAATTTTTTGCTCCAGCAATTCAAAAAATAGTAAATCTTTCAGATGTTGATGCAGCTACATCGTATTTGTATGGTTTTTTATGTCTTTTTGCCTTAGATAGTGCTTGTCATGGATATATAGAACATAAAATGAACCAAAGTGGGGTTTCTCATGCGGAAATAGAAGTTGAATTTGATCGAATGTTAATAATAGCAGATGGGTATAATCCACTGAGGCATAATATTACCAATCATATTAGTTCATCTGTGGAAAGCTCGAATATAATTGCACCAATTTTTGGAGATGTTGAGGCAGATCATATAACAAAATCAATTCAATCTATGATTCGATGTAATTATTTAATATTGGCAACAAGGGAAAGCAAAAGAGCATTATTTAATATGGTGTTAAAATTATCAGGACATTATGAGGAATTACATGGTTTAATGGTCAACAAAGATAGCAATCCTTTGTGTAGAGATAGTAATATAGAATTATTACACCTGTATAAGAATGCAATATATTCAGCGACAGAATTAATAGAAGATTTTAAATTATATATTCAGCAAGGTAACTGTAAATTGGATGAAAGATTTAATAGAACATTTAATGCAGTTTAATGAATTTCAGAGATGAAATTTTTGTAATAGATACAAAAGAAGTGTGTGGTTTGCACTTTTTTTTTTTGCGATTTTGTGATACTGTATATAGAATCTTAGAAGAAAGAAAGTGAGTAATATGGTTAGATTATCAACAAAAGAGGATGTCGTCTATTTAAAGCAAATATGGAAATCTGTTTTTGGAGATGAAGAGTGGTTAATAGACTTATATTATGAGAATGTATTTTGTGATCAAGATACGATTGTTTGGGAAACAAAGGGAAAACCAGTTGCTGTTTTACATATGATTCCAGATATAAAAGGAGAGGGCGTTTATTTTTATGCTTTGGCAACTTTGACGAAATATAGAAAGCAGGGGGTAATGACCAATCTGATTAAATTTGCTCTGGATATTGTAAAAAAAAGAGAATTTACATATGCTTTTTTGATTCCTGATAATGAAAAACTTTTTCATTATTATGAAAACAATGGCTTTGTTAGAAAGCAATGGATTGAAAATATTGAAATAGAAAATGATTTTTTTGAAATGAATCTGGAATTAGAAAAATGTGAATATGCGGAAATGATAAAATTAACTTCTATGCATTGGAAATACAGTAATGTGAATGTGGAATTTAATACGGATATTGTTGGTTTTGTATTAAAAGAAGAATTAAGTGATGAAAATGTCGAATTTTACAAGTTATTTTCCGACGAAAAACATCAAGGATATGTTATAATAAAATTTGGTCGACAAAAAAATGTCATTCTCCATTATGGATTTAATAAACCTATATTTAAGGAAAATGAACAGTTTTTAGCCAAATATACAGAAATTATGAGTTATAAATTAGTTGATGATTTTAGATTAACTAATAGAAATGGTTTTATACCATTCTAAAAGGAGATTAAAAAATGATAGAATTTAAAGATGCAACATATGAAGATATCCCATTACTGAAAAAATATACTTTAAAAGCAAATACAAGAAATTGTTCCTTTGCGCTTTCGAATATTTTTTACTGGAACTATAAATGCCATTTGAAATTTGCCATTGTGGACGACGTTTTGGTATATAGATGTTTTAAAAATGAAAGAGCAAATTATTCACCTATAGAATTTCCTGCTGATGTGATAAGCTTTATAGAAACGTTAGAAGAAGATGCAAAAAGTAATCATAAAGAAATGTTCATACATAATTTAACAGAAAAGATGACAAAAAAATTAGAAGAGGTATATCCGGGTAGATTTGAATTTGGATATTCAAGAAATGACAGTGATTATGTTTATGAAGTGGAAGCTATGATTAAACTTTCAGGGTCAAAATTCCATAAAAAGAAGAACCATCTTAATAAATTCAAAAAAAATTATCAATTTACATATGAAACAATTACACAAGATAATATTGAAGAGTGTAGAAAAATGAAAGAAGATTGGAAAGAGAGCAAAACAGAAGATTTGGAATCAATAGAAAAAGAATTATCTATTATAGATAAATCTTTAGATAATTATGAGAAATTTGGCTTTGTTGGAGGGTTAATTAGAATTGATGGACAAGTAAAAGCTTTTACATTAGGAGAAAAGATTAACGAAGATACATTTGTTTCTCATTTTGAAAAAGCGGAAGACGGAATTCCAGGCCTTTATCAAGCAATTAATCAACAATTTTCAGAGCGTTCTATTAGTGAATTTACATATGTGAATAGAGAAGAGGACATGGGGATAGAAGGTTTAAGAAAAGCAAAAACAACTTATCACCCTATTATGATGATACATAAATACACTGCAAAATCAAAATAAATACTGAATTTTTGAAAAATCAACATCCCACTTATAACCTTTGGGAGATGTTGGTTTTTTTATGAATAATTTTATTGGTGAATCTAAAAGAGTATAGAACTCAGAAGTTGACTTGATGTTATGGGTATGTAATTATATAAATATTACAATCTTTATGGGGGAGGGCAAGTAAATGATTTATATTTTATATAATCCAAGGTCACAAAATGGAAGAGCATATGAAAAATATAAAGCAATAGAATCGGAAATGAATACAAAAGATTTTAGGAGCGTAAATTTATTAGAATTGGTGGATTATCAGGAGTTGGTGGATGATCTAGAGGCGCAAGATATTATATATTTAATAGGTGGAGATGGAACATTAAATCGATTTGTTAATTATATTAAAGATTTGGAAATAAGGAATGAAATCTATTTTTATCCAGCTGGAACGGGAAATGATTTTTGGCATGATGTGGATGAAAATCATAAATCTTCCAGAATTCATTTAAATGAATATATTGATTTCTTGCCAATTGTTACAATTTACGATAAGGAATATTTGTTTGTAAATGGAATAGGATATGGCATAGATGGGTTTTGCTGTGAAGAAGGGGATAGATTGCAGTCTAAGAGTAATAAAGCTGTAAATTACACTACAATTGCAGCAAAAGGGGTATTATATAAATTCAAACCAAGGAACGCTAAAATAACTGTGGATGGGATTACAAAAGAATTTAAGCATGTGTGGCTTGCACCTACAATGTTTGGGAGATATTTTGGTGGAGGTATGAAAATTGCCCCAAATCAAAACAGAAAAAATCAAGAACATATGGTTACAAATGTTGTAATGTATGGAGTGGGTAGAGTAAAAGCAATGACACGTTTACCAAGTCTTTTTACGGGAGGGCATTTAAAATATAAAGAAATGATAGATATACGACAGGGACATAATATTACAGTAGAATTTGATAAGCCATGTGCATTACAGGTAGATGGTGAGACGTTTTTGAATGTAATGAGATATTCGGTTAGATATAAATAATATAATGCTGTGAATTTAATAGATAAAAATGAATTTGGGCATAAAGTGACTAGAAAAATTTTAATAATTGTAGTACCATTATAGTTAAATTATAAAACAATCTGAGTTCTATAATCAGACGGTGTATGAAAGGATGTATTTTCATGGAAAAGAAAAATATTGATTGGGCAAATCTTAGTTTTGAATATCAAAAAACAGAGAAAAGATTTGTATCAAATTACAAAAATGGAGAATGGGATAAGGGTGTATTGACAGAAGACGACACTGTTACAATTAGCGAATGTGCTGGTGTATTACAGTATGCACAAACGATTTTTGAAGGACTAAAGGCATATACCACTCAGAATGGTCAAGTTGTGTTGTTTAGGCCTGATTTAAATGCAGAAAGAATGAAACAATCTGCGGAGAGATTAGAGATGCCGGTGTATCCAGTTGATCAGTACATTGAGGCGGTAGTACAAACAGTGAAAGCAAATTTGGCATATGTTCCTCCATATGGAACAGGAGCAACTTTGTATGTAAGACCATATATGTTTGGAAGTAATCCGGTTATTGGTGTTAAACCAGCAAGCGAATATCAATTTAGAATTTTTACAACACCAGTTGGACCTTATTTTAAAGGTGGAGCAAAACCAATTTCTATTAAGGTCTCTGATTATGATAGAGCGGCACCTAGTGGAACTGGAAATATCAAAGCGGGATTAAATTATGCGATGAGTTTGCATGCAATTGTAGAAGCGCATAAAGAAGGATTTGATGAAAATGTATATTTGGATCCAAAAACAAGAACCAAAATAGAGGAAACCGGTGGTGCTAATTTTATTTTTATTACAAAAGATAATAAAGTGGTTACTCCAAAATCATCTAGCATATTACCATCCATTACTAGAAGGTCTTTGATGCATGTAGCAAAAGAATATTTAAATTTGGAAGTAGAAGAACGTGAAGTGTATTTGGAAGAGTTATCAGAGTTTGCGGAATGTGGATTATGTGGTACAGCTGCTGTTATTTCACCTGTAGGTAAATTTTATGACCATGGAAAAGAGATTTTCATGCCTAGTGGAATGGACACAATGGGACCTATTACACAGAAGTTGTATAATACATTAACAGGTATTCAAATGGGAGCTATAGATGCACCGGAAAATTGGATTAAAATTATAGAATAAGGAGACTTAAAATGTTAAATCCTACAACATTGTTGAAACTTAAAACATCATGGGATAAATTTATATTAGTACATTCTAGATTTCCAGGATTTATAGAAGCGGCAAAGAAAGATATGTTCGTAGAAGGTTCTATTATAGAAATACAAATCAAAAATCCTCAAGGAAAAGAAATAAGTACCAATATTAAATTAAATCATACAGATATAGAACTTATTCAAGGGTTAAGAGATATGTAGTAAAGAATTATAAAAAGAATATATTTATGAAATATTAAGAGGGCTCCAGTCATTTGACAAGGGCCCTCTTATATTTTTGAAGTTTAGTTTTCTGTTGAAGTGGTGCTGTCTGTTATATCTTCGTTGTCAGAATCAGAGTCTTCATTATCAGAATCAGAGTCTTCATTATCAGAATCAAAGTTGGATTCTGCAGTAGGTATTTCTTTTGCACTTGCAGCTTCTTCAATCATTTCTTCAGTAATAGCATATTCAACATCTTCTATTTTAAATTTTTCAAGATCAATACCGGTTAGATCTTTGATAATACGTATTACTGTTTTTTGTTCTTCAGGAGGACAATTTACAGTTGCGAGATCTCCCGTAGATTCACAGATGGAAACTTCTGTATGTACATCACAATATTGGGTAGGTTCTGTACCAACTACGTAATATTCTGTTGTAACTCTATCTCCACGAGGGTCTTCATCACACAATCCTGATACAGCAAGTAGTCCAGAATCCTTACAAATCTCCACACTGACAATATCATCTGGGATTTCAGGAGCAGTTGTGGCATCAAGCCCTTCATTTGCTTTTTGTAACAGTTCATTCCAGATATTAATGTATACATAGTTTTCGTTTAAGACAAGTTCCTTATTAGAGTCGTATCCCATCCATACACCAGCAGTGTAATAATCAGTATAACCTATAACCCATTTATCATAATCGTTTTGTGTGGTACCTGTTTTGGCTGAGATATAAAGGCCACCAACATCTAGTCCTCCAAGTGTTCCTTGGGTAAGAACACTGTGTAAAGCACTCGTCATTAACCAGGCAGTGGATTTTTTAATTACTTGCGTAGATTCAGAAGTGGTATTATCTAAAACAATATTGCCATCATGGTCAATAATTTTAGTGTATAATTTAGGTTCTGTATAGGCACCTTCATTAGCAAAAGTGGTATATGCAGCAGTCATTTCATAATTAGTTACACTAGCAGTTCCTAAAGCAATTGGAAGATAGTAGTCATTGTCTGTTATGGTAGAGATACCAAAATTTTTCAAATAAGTGATACCTGTTGAGATGCCGATACTATCTAGAACCTTTAATGCTGGAATATTACGGGATTCTGCTAAGGCTTGTCGAAGGGTGACATAACCTCGGTAAAGTTCGTCACTATTTTGAACAAGTTGACCATTGTCGTAGTAAAATGGAATATCATCAATAACAGTACCTAAGGTATATCCGGCAGTATCAATTGCAGGCGCATACACAACTAATGGTTTAATAGAAGAACCAGGTTGTCTTTCGGAGGAAGTAGCTCTGTTTAATACAAGACTTTCTGTTTTGTCTCCTCTACCTCCAACAATAACGCGGACGCTACTTGTTTCGTTTTCAATAAGAACCAAAGAAATTTGAGGCTCTAAGGTATAGGTTACAATTTCACTATTTTCAATCAAAGTACTATTTGTGGATTCTAGTACATAAGACAGGAAGGAATCCATGTATTGATTTGCTTCATCGGTAGAATTGAATAAAAGATCTGTATCTGCCCCATAAAGAGCTTGAAGCCAAGACAGCATATTAGATTCTGTATATCCAACAATAAGTCCATCTGGTTCTTTTACTTGAAATCTATAAGTAATAGAAAAAGAAACAAGGTCTTTCCATTGGTCAGGATCATTTACCAATTCTTCGGCGTATTCTTGTAATTCGGAATCTTCACAAGAGTAAATAGAAAGGCCACCTCGATAAACCAAGTTATAAGCTTGTGTATAGGTATAACCTTTGGTTGTCATTAAGTCATCCATAATTTGTTGTATTAAAGCATCTGTGTAATAAGAATAAGCAGATGAGGTGGAAGAGGATTCATTTACATCCATAATTCGTGAATAGACATCATCAGCCATTGCTTCGTCAAAATCATCTTGTGTAATCAAATCTTGATTCAACATATTTGTGAGAACTGCTTCTCTTCTTTTTGCATTATTTTCAGGAAAAGTAATAGGGTTATATGCGTAAGGGTATTGTGTTATGGCAGCAATAACCGCACTTTCAGATAAAGTTAATTCGGAAACATCTTTGTTAAAGTAATTGGTAGCAGCAGATTGTACACCTAAATTATTATTACCTAAATTAATGGTATTAAGGTAATTTTCAAGGATAATATCTTTGTCTCCAACTTCTTTTTCTAATTTTACAGCTAAATATTGTTCTTGTATTTTTCTTTTAATAGTATCACCAATACTGTTTTCATTTTCTACAGAAAAGACACTGTTTTTAATTAATTGCTGTGTAATTGTACTGGCACCTTGCGTTGTTGTGAAATTACTAGTAACACCTAAATAAATAGCACGAATAATTCCTTGAGGGTCAATTCCATAATGTTCATAAAAGCGTTCATCTTCAATTGCAATAAAAGCGTTTTTAAGATTTTCTGGAATTTCATCAATTGTTACATATACACGATTGGCACCGGAGGCAACAAGTGTATCGACTACAATTTCGTTTTTATCATAAACTGTTGTTTTGTATTCTGAAGGTGTAACATCATTTAATGTAATTTCAGGGGCTGTTTCAATAATCCCAACAAAGGAACCGGATACAAAGCAAATTCCCACAACGAAAATAAATACAATGGATAAAATAAAGACTTTAAATGTAAAAACAAGAGCCTTTGTAGCCATTTTTGGTCTGTGAGTTGTGAGTTCACGGTAATTTTTTTTGATATTGGGGCTACTATAATTCATAGGCCACCTCCTACTAATTGTTTTACTCACTTGTAAAAATAACACATACAAGTATAACAAAAAACATAGAATAAATAAAGAAAAAACATGAAATATTAGAATTGTGTAATATTAAGTTAACAACTTTAAAAATCTGTTTGAATTGTGTTACAATACATGAAAAGGAGGGGGATTATGATAATAGTCGGAGAAAATGGGGTTGCACAATTTGAAGAAAAAAAATCTGTATTTATTGGAAATACATTTTATATAGAGAACGAAGAACAAGCGTTAGAATATATTGCTCAAGTTAGAAAAAGTAACTGGGATGCAAGGCATCATTGTTATGCTTATGTATTGGGGGAATCAAGGGAAGTGATGAGATTTTCAGATGATGGGGAACCTTCACATACAGCAGGAAAACCTATTTTGGATATTATTATAAATTTTGATATTACCAATATTTTAATTGTGGTTACACGTTATTTTGGAGGAACATTATTAGGAACAGGGGGGCTTGTAAGAGCATATTCGAAAACGGCAAAGCAAGCAGTTTTGGAAAGTGAATTATTGGAACAACAGCAAGGAATTCAGTTTAAGGTTTTAGTCGATTATGGAGCAGTGGGAAGAATTCAATATCTTGCATCAGAAGAAAAATGGGAAATAGAAGATGCCATATATCAAGAAAAGGTTATGTTTGTAATTAATATTAATGAATCAAAAAAAGAATTCCTAATTCAAAAAATAACAGAGGCAACAAATGGAACTGTTAAAATTGATTCAGGAACTCCTATTAAGATATTAATCCCCTATACGCTTAAAAGTTGATTTTTTTAAGAATAAAAGGATAAATAGCAATAATCCATAAAACAAAAATTGCATATCTAAAAGTGCTAATAATAGCTTCATCCAAAGGAATTAACTTTAATCCTTCTTTTATTAAAAGAGCAATAAAAAGGCCAAATATAAATTTGATGATTTTATGGCTAATATATCTTGTGTTACCTGGATTATATTTAATCCATTTTTGTTCAATATACCAAGCAATAGCAAAGCCAATACCGGCGCCTCCAATACTAAAACTATCCATTACAAGAGTTAAAGGGGAAAGCTCAGTGTTGACTACATAATAGGAATAAATAATCAAACCAATTGAAGAACATAATATAAGTAGTGTTAAAATAAAGCGTATGGAATTTGTTAGAGTATAGTTTAGACCGAAATAATTTACTATAAAAGCAACAATAATAGAGATGAAAAAGGCGACAAGAACATCTTTTAAAGTATGACATCCTAAATACATTCTAGATAGCATTACTAAAAAAATAATAAAAGAACTAATAATATAAGTGGTTTTTTTCTTGTAATGTAATGCGATATTTGAATAAATTGATGTAGCTGCTTGGGTGTGTCCGCTAGGGAAAGAATATCCAGTAGCTTCAGAAACGGCATCGGAAACAGGTGATAATTTTGAGGATAAAATCCAAGGCCTTTCAATACGAAATGTGATTTTCATACCTTGTACAATCAAACCGGATAAAAAATAAGTAAAGAAAATATGATAAGCAAGTTTTTTATTGATGCACCAGTATATAAAACAGAGTAAACTAAAAATAACAATGCTTCCTCCCATAGAGGTAAAAACTAGAAAAATAAAATCTAAAAAAGGAGTTCGAAGTTCTTGTAAAAAAAATAATAATTGCATAATTGGTCCTTTCTTGAATGTGAGATACTATAAGTTTACAATAATTTAATTTGTAAGTCTATATTGTTTTAAGGTATAATTAAATAAATATAAACATGTGGAGGGACATTATGAGATTAACTTTTATTGGGGCAGATCATGAGGTAACAGGAAGTTGCCATGTATTGGATGCATGTGGGAAAAATATATTAATTGATTGTGGAATGGAACAAGGGTCGGATGATTTCGTGAATCGTGAAATACCTATGGACGTTACAGAAATTGACTATGTTCTTTTGACACATGCACATATTGATCATTCGGGGTTGCTTCCTTGGATTTTTTCTCGGGGGTTTCGTGGAAGTGTCATTGCTACAAAAGCGACAGTGGATTTATGTAAAATAATGTTAAAGGATTCAGCACATATACAGGAATTTGAGGCGGAATGGAAGAGCAGAAAAGCAAAAAGATCTGGAGATAAAGAGTTTTTACCACTTTACACAACAGAAGATGCAGAAGGGTTATTGGAGTTAATGCAACCTTGTGAGTATGGTACTGTGATAAATCTGGGAGAAGGATTAAGCGTTAGATATAGAGATGCAGGTCATTTATTAGGATCTTCAAGTATTGAAGTATGGATGAAAGAAAATGATATAACAAAGAAGTTGGTTTTTTCAGGAGATATAGGGAATTTAAACAGACCAATTATTAAAGACCCTCAATATATAGATCAAGCAGATTATGTAGTTATGGAATCTACATATGGAGATAGATATCATAATGAACAAGTGGACTATGTTCAGTTATTAACAGATATTTGCCAAAAGACTTTTGATAGAGGGGGCAATGTGATTATTCCGGCATTTGCAGTTGGAAGAACACAAGAAATGCTTTATTATTTCAGAAAAATAAAACAAGATGGACTTATAAAAGGTCATGCAAACTTTGAGGTTTATGTGGATAGTCCGTTGGCAATTGAGGCAACTAGAGTTTTTTATGATAATGAAGGTTTTTATTTTGATAAAGATGCTATGGATTTGATTCATGAGGGTGTGAATCCTCTTAAATTTAAAGGGCTGAAATTATCTATAACAAGTGACGAGTCGAAGGCTATTAACTTTGACAAAAATCCTAAGGTAATTATATCGGCTTCGGGGATGTGTGAAGCAGGAAGAATTCGTCATCACTTGAAACATAATTTGTGGAGAGAAGACAGTACGATTGTGTTTGTCGGATATCAAGCTGGACGAACAGTGGGGCGTATGTTGTTAGATGGAATTGATAAAGTTAAAATATTTGGAGAGACCATAACTGTGAAGGCTGAAATTGTAAAACTAGAAGGAGTAAGTGGACATGCAGATAAAAATGGTTTGATAAAGTGGATACAATCCTTTAAAGATAAACCAGAAAAAGTATTTGTGGTACATGGTGAAAATGAAATTTGTGATTTATTTACTAAATGTTTAAAACAAGAATATGGTTATAATGCTTATGCGCCATATTCGGGGACAACATTTGATTTAATTACAGGTGAATTAATTGAAGAAAAAGCGATCCCAATCAAGAAATTTAATTATGATAAAAAGCCTATGGATTCATATGAACGATTAGTAAATGCAGGAAAAAGGTTGGCTGTAGTCATTAGACATAAAAAGGGGAGACCGAATAAAGAGTTGGCTAAATTCACAGGACAAATTAATTCTTTATGTGATAAATGGGATAGATAAACGGAGATGAATAAAATTGAAAAAATTATTTTTTATATATAATCCATATTCTGGAAGAGCTTTTATTAAAACAAGTCTTTCAGACATTATTACAATTTTTACAGCAGCAGGATATGAAGTTACAGTTCATCCTACACAACGTGTTAGAGATGGATATGAGAAAGTGTGTGCTGCAGATGGAAAATACGATTTGATTGTATGTAGTGGTGGTGATGGAACTTTAAACGAGGTGATTGCAGCAGCAATGACACATACGAAAAAAAGACCAGTAATTGGTTATATTCCAGCGGGGTCAACAAATGATTTTGCATCAGGATTAGGAATTCCAAAAGATATGAAAAAAGCAGCTAAAAATATAGCTGAAGGACATGCGTTTTCTTGTGATATTGGAACTATGAATGAAAGATATTTTAATTATGTGGCAGCTTTTGGGATTTTTACGGATGTTTCTTATACAACATCTCAAAACTTGAAAAATTTATTGGGACATCAGGCATATGTTCTGGAGAGTTTAAAAAGTTTAGCTAAAATACAAGGATATCAAATGAAAATTTCTTTTGATGAAGAAGTGAGAGAAGAGCGTTATATTTTTGGAATGGTAGCAAATTCTGAATCTGTTGGAGGGATTAAAGGGATAACTGGAGATGAAGTAACAATGAATGATGGAATGTTTGAAGTTGTTCTTGTAAAGGAACCTAAAAATCCGATTGAATTTCAGCAGATTATTAGTGATTTGGCAAGGTTTTCTACTACACCTATGATAGAAAGATTTAAAACTCGTAAAATTATATTTGAGAGTGAAGAAAAGGTTGCATGGACCATAGATGGAGAAAATGGAGATGAACATAATAAAGTTAAAATAACAATTCTAAATAAAGCAATTGACATTATTGTACCTCAAAAAACAAAAGTTATTGAATAAAATCTGAATCATAATAAGCTAATAAAAGATCTGTAACACGACCATAACTTTGAACCCCGTCGGTTTGTCCGTTTGATTGGAGATAAGAATTATTTACTTCACTTGAAACGCTTGCTATCGGGGTTTCATATTGTGCCCAAAAGGTATTTTGATGACTAAGATCCGAGATGACTTGTGGAGCTATTTCTGAAATAATACTGCTATAAGTATCTGAATCACAGGAAGCATATAAATTATTTAAAACAGGAACCAATACATTTAGAGAACCAGAATATTGGAAATCATAACTTGAAGAATTAATACATGCTAAATAAGAAATAAAATTAGCCTCATCTTCTAGCATAAATCCACTTAAATGGGAGAGTTCATGACAGATTACATAAGGTTTTTCGGAATCAGGAATATCATTGTTGTAATTAGCTTCTGCAGTAAAAGGAGAATAGATACCGGCTATTTGTAAGTAGGACATTACTTCCGAAAAGAAAATAGGCTTGGCATTTGGATAATATTCCGTAAGACTAGGGTATGAAATGGACAAATTATACATAGCCGCAATAGATGTAGATTGTAAGTCATTTTCAGAAAGTATGAAATAACCATTTGAATCATGTTCTATTTTATCTGAGAGGTCATTTGTATTATCAATTAAAATATGAGCAAGGGAGACTAGATCTTCATTTGTGTATTCTCCAGTATTAATATAAGAACAAGCTGAAAATGATAAACGATAATAATTCACTCCACAAGTTAGTGAATATACAAGATAGAAGGATAAAAATACACAGACAAAATTTAAAATACTTTTTTTAAGCCTATAGAAAAATAAAAAACGATTTTGGGTACTGTGAAATTTTATAAGTAGATATATTAATCTTCCAATAGAAAATAAGATAAGTATAATGGATAAAATTATTATAAATTCAAAAACGGAAAAAGGAACAAAAGAACATAAACCACCAATAATTTTTACAAAGTAAGGATATATAATATCAGAATACCTTGTTGCAAATATAGGGCTGGTTTTATACATGATTTGAAATATTGTAATAGAAAGGACTAAAGTTATGATAATAAATATATATTTATTATAAGGTATAAATTTCAATGGATGTTTTTTGTTTTTCATAAGTTCTACCTTTTTATTTTTATTTTATCTTGTTTAGTTATAGAATTCAATGGGGAATGGGAATAAAACAAAAGGAATTCAATTTTTAAGAGGTGTTAAAACTCATGTAAAATAAGTGTTGAGAAGACAAATATAATAAAATTAATAAATAGGGGAGAGGAATATTAGAAAGATAGATAAAGTAATTAATAAAATAAAGTTTTCTGATAAGGTAGAATGAAATAATTGAACATTAAAAAGGAATAAGATAAATATATTTATTGAATTATCAGACAATTTAATAAATATTGTATAATTTACAAATTATCAGACAATTTAAACAAGGTTTGTTATTTACAATTTGAGTAAGTCATAGTATATTAAGATAAATAATAAAATAATATAAA
>JBFHFI010000032.1:0-16853 GCA_041583675.1 Butyrivibrio sp.
AGCCAGTGACTTGATAGAGGTTTCCAAAAAGGATACTGTCTATAATTCCACTTGCCTGGTAGATTGTTTGACTAAGGACAATAGGTATAATTATAAAAAAGAGGCTCTTGGTAATGTCTTTTGCAGGTTCTGGAGTTTTAGAAGAAGATTTCTGTATTTGCTTTTTCAAAGTTGGACGATAGATAACAAATAAAAATCCAAGAAAGAAAAGACTTGATAAAGCACCAAATAAAGTTCCTAAGGTACCACCGGCGGCTCCGAAACTTGCTTTTTCAAAGTCACTATTGCTTTTTCCTACAAGAATGTATGCTGCCAAAATACTTACAAAGGCATTGATAAATTGGTCTGCTAATTGAGATACTGCAGTGGGGATCATGGTTTTTCGACTTTGGAAAAACCCTCTTAGCGTTCCGACAATGGCAACAACAAATATTGTGGGAGCTAGAACCTTGAGGGGTGCACTTAAGCCTTGATAATGCATAAATTTTTCAATAAGACCAGAGAGTGTATAGATTAAAACCATCATAATAAAACCAGAGATTGCCGAAAAAAGCATAGCAAATTTAAAAGTTCGATAGGCATTAAAATGGTCTTTTAAAGCAGATTTGGTAGTTAAAATTTTAGAGACTGCCAAAGGCATGCTATAAGAGGATAAAATAAGGGCGATGGAATAGATTTCAAAAGCAACGGTATAGAGACCATTACCATCATCTCCAATAATTGCAACCATGGGACTTCTGTATAAAAGACCAATAATGCGTGACAAAACAGAAGCTGCTGCCAATATGGATCCTTGTTTTATAAAATTATTATTTTTTTGACTATTTTTTCCCACGCGAATATCTCCTAATAAGTAATTTATATATTTACACTTATTTCAATAATATACCCTTAATAGGGCTTTTTTTCAATGAAAAACATTGAAAATAATGTTATAATTTTCTTAAAATATTTAAAAGGAGAAATTTATGGAATCCATTAAAATTATTCATTGTGCAGATGTTCATTTAGGAATGGAATTTGTAGGGATTAAGAATAAATCAAGATCTAGACAAGCGGAACTTAAAAAGACATTTTTAAATATTATTTCTATGTGTAAATATGAAAGTGTGGATTTGCTGTTAATAGCAGGAGATCTTTTTGATGGGGCACATACTTCAAGTGAAGATTTGGAGGATATCATTAGAGAATTTGCTCAAATAAAAGATACAAGGGTATTTATTTCTCCTGGAAATCATGATTATTTAAATACCAATTCCATGTATCGAATATGTGATTGGCCGGAAAACGTCTTTATTTTTCAAGGATATATGGAAGAGGTGGAAGTTCCGGAATTGGGCGTACGAGTATATGGGGCTGGTTTTCAGACACAATATGTAAATAGTGGACTATTATCTGGTTTTAAAGTAAAAGACCATAGAATGATTAATATAGGCGTTTTACACGGTGATTTAGTGGGGAGATACGGAACGAGTAATTATAATCCGATTACAGAGGATGAAATAGAATTTAGTGAATTGGACTATTTGGCATTGGGTCATATTCATAAACAAACAGAGATTTTAATCAAAGGAAATACGAGATACGCCTATTCTGGGTCACCAGAGGGACATGGATTTGATGAGATGGGAATAAAAGGGGTGTATTTAGGAACAATATCACAAAGTCAATGTAATTTAAAATATTATCCCACATGTAAAAGAAGATATGAAATAGTGGAAGTGGATATATCACAAGGAGAATACACGGCTCAAATTAGTGAACAAATAAAAAAAGAATTACAATTTAAATTTGGTGAAATGTATCAGGAGAATATTTATAAAATCAAGCTAAAAGGAGAAATGGACTCAGAGGTTTATTTTAAATTAGAAGATTTATATACGTATTTAGAAGATTTTTATTATATAAGATTATATGATGATACAACAGTAGAGATTGATATAGAAAACTTAGCAAAAAATAATTCTTTAAAAGGAGTATTTACCAGGAAATTATTAGACGCGATTGAAGGGGAACCAGAAGAGAGCGAGGCAAGGGATCTTTATAAAAAAGCACTTATAATGGGGTTAAAAGCTTTTAATGGGGAGGTGTGTCAGGATGAAGATTCTGAAAGTTAATTTGGAAAACTTTGGGAAATTCAAGGATTTTGTTATGGAATTTCAAGAAGGAATGAATTCAATCTACGGTGAAAATGAATTTGGAAAAACAACAATTATGTCTTTTGTATATATTATGTTTTATGGAAAGATTCCAAATGAAAAAGGAGATATTAGAAATAGTATTAGAAAAAAATACCGTCCTTGGAATGGATTACCTATGTCAGGAGCACTGGAATTTGAAGCAGATGGAGTGCGATATAATATACACAAAGAGTTGGGGAAAAGTGTAAGCACTGACATTGTTCAATTAACGAACTTGGATCATGGAGAGATTATTGATTTAGGAGGAGTGGAAGTTGGTACAAAATTTTTGGATTTAGATGCAGCGGCATTTGAAAAAAGTCTTTTTATAGGAGCTCTTGGACAGGTACAAGGGTCTATTGTAGAAGATAATTTATCTTCTAGACTTTCAAATCTTATAACCACTGGAGATGAACAGACATCAGGGAGCGTGGTTTTAGAGCGTTTAACAAAAACAGCTGAAAAACTAATTTCCAAAAATAAAAAAAGGGGAAGTTTATTAGAAGCTCGAGACAAATTTCAACAGATGTTACAAGATAAAAAAGAAAATCAGGAATTGGCAAAAATAATTCATCAAAAACAAAAAGAAATTGATATTCACAAAGATAAAATTGAAGAACTAGTGAATCAAAAGACAATTTTAGAAAAACAAAAAAGATTTGAAGAATTAGAAAAAATTAATCGTGTTATAAAAGAATATAATGAAAAACAACAACAGATTTTACAAACAAATTATTTTGGAATATATGAAAAAGCAGACAATATTATACAAGAGATTAAAATAGTTAGTGATACATTAGTGGTTTTAAATGAATCAATAGATGATTCGCTGATTAATATGGATGAGCATGAATATAATGATTTGAAGGAATATCAGAGACAGAGAGATCAAGGTATAAAAATGAAAAATTATATTCAAGAAGTTGTCTTGACTGCGCAAAAGGAGTATGAGAATTCTAAGAAAATAAATCAAGAAAAAAAACGAGAAATACAGGAAAGAAAGAGAAAAATTGGTTGGTTGGGGATACTCTTGGTATTGAGCGGAATTTTCATAGGAATTGGTTTTTATATAACAAGTACGGTAATAGAACTAATAGGTACGGTATTGGGTGTAATTGTAGCAGTGACAATGATTGTATTTATCACAAAAAATCATGATATTGTATTAGAAAATCTGGAAGCTTACCAAGAAAAATATAAAATTATATTAAAAGATCTTGAACTTAAATTACATAGAGATGAGATTATGGACCCCATGTTAGAATATCAAAATGTAACGAATCAAATTGAATCTGTTATACAATCAATGCAGAGTATTCTTGATGAACTTATGTGTAAGGAAGAGGAGATTGATAAACGATATCAAGCATCTTTATTAGCCTTGGAACATCATAAAAATATAAAAAAGCAAGAACAAAAGCGACAGGAGCTTCAAAAAGATTTTGTTGAATTAATTGCAATGCCTCAAAGTATAACGACGTATTCGGAAGCAGTTTTATATTATAAAAAAATGCAAGCGTTACATCAAGAAATGATGAGTTTGCAGAATGAAAAAAAGATTGTGTTAAGAAATTTCGGAAAAAATGAGCAGCAAATATTGGAAGAAATTGGAGAAGTAAAAACATTTTTAGAATCTGTGAAAAAAGAAGATTTGAGACAAATAAAAGAAATGGATTTTGATTTGGAAATGCGAGAAGCGTATGAAAGTATACAAAAAATAGAAAGGAGTATACAAAGAAATCCAATAGATATGGAAATTTTGGAAGCACAGATTTTAGAAATAGAACAAGAATTAAAAACAAAGGAAGAAAGATATAAAATTCTTCAAATAGCCGCAAAGTATATGAAAGAGTCTGTAGAAGAAATAGGAAATTCATTTGCGCCTGAACTCAATGAAGAAACAGGGAAGATATTTCATAAATTAACAAAAAATAAATATCATTCTATATTGGTTGATTCTAATTATGAAATAAAAGTAAGAAATGAAAAAGGAAGTTTTAGAGAATGGAAATATCTTAGTAATGGAACAATTGATCAAGCTTATTTATCATTGAGATTAGCTTTGTCAAAAATGTTGGGAATGGAAAAAACAAAATTACCAATATTTCTTGATGATGTATTTGTACAATATGATAAGGAGCGAAAAAAAATAGCAATGGAATATCTAGAAGAGATTTCTGAGGAAAATCAGGTGATTTATTTTACATGTCATTAAAAAAGGACTGTAGTTTGAAACTACAGTCCTTTTGGATTAGTTAGATTCTGAATAATCAAGGGATGCTTTGATAAAGCCCTTGAAAAGAGGATGTGGTCTATTAGGTCTTGATTTCAATTCAGGATGTGCTTGTGTTCCAATAAACCAAGGGTGATCCTTTATTTCGATCATTTCTATAATTCTTCCATCAGGAGAAATTCCAGATAATAACATTCCTTTTTCAGTTAGTACAGAACGATAATCATTATTTACTTCATATCTATGACGATGACGTTCTTTGATTTCATTTGTTTGATATACTTCGTATGCTTTTGACGTTTTATCAAGAATACATGGGTAAGAACCTAGGCGTAAAGTACCTCCAATATCATCAATACCCTCTTGATCGGACATAAGATGTATTACAGGATGCGTTGTATCGGAATTGAGCTCTACACTATGTGCATCGCCATAACCAATGACATTACGAGCAAATTCTACAATGGAAAGTTGCATGCCTAAACATAATCCTAAAAATGGGATTTTATTTTCTCTTGCATAGCGAATTGCACTTATTTTTCCTTCAATACCACGATCTCCAAAACCACCAGGAACAATAATTCCAGATACATCTCCTAAAATTGAAGCAGCATTTTCATCTGTAACTTTTTCGGAGTCAATCCATTTAATGTTTACTTCTGTATGATTTGCAACACCACCATGTTTTAATGATTCAACAACGCTGATATAAGCATCATGAAGTTGGATATATTTTCCGACGAGAGCAACAGAAATTGTATGTTTTGGATTTTTCCAAACATCACACATTGCACGCCATTCGGTAAGATCTGGTTCAGGACAAGCCAATTGTAGAGATTCGCAAACAACTTCAGCAAGATGTTCTTTTTCCATGGCTAAAGGTGCTTCATATAAAACATCTACGTCAAGGTTTTGTAAAACATGACTGCTAGGAACATTACAAAAAAGAGCAATCTTATCTTTGAGTTGTTGATTCAAAGGATGTTCTGTACGACATACAATTACATCGGGGCGAATACCCATACCTTGTAATTCTTTTACACTTGCTTGTGTAGGTTTGGTTTTGATTTCTCCGGATGCTCTTAAATACGGAATTAAAGTAACATGAATAAGAACTGCATTTTCTTTTCCTACGTCATGTTGAAATTGTCTGAGAGATTCAAGAAATGGTTGGCTTTCGATATCACCAACGGTACCTCCAATTTCAATAATCGCGATTTTGGTTTTATCAGAAGAATAGTCATCTCTAAAAAAACGGCTTTTAATTTCGTTGGTAATATGTGGAATAACTTGAACAGTACCTCCGCCAAAATCACCTCGGCGTTCTTTTGATAAAACAGACCAATAGATTTTACCGGTGGTTACATTGGAGTTCTTGGTTAGGCTTTCATCTATAAACCTTTCATAGTGACCAAGATCAAGGTCAGTTTCAGCACCGTCGTCTGTTACAAAAACTTCACCATGTTGAATGGGATTCATAGTTCCAGGGTCAATGTTGATATATGGGTCAAACTTCTGCATGGTAACAGAGTACCCTCTGGCCTTCAAAAGTCTACCTAAAGATGCGGCCGTAATACCTTTTCCAAGACCGGAAACAACACCGCCTGTGACGAAGACATATTTGACTGGCATAATTTTTCCTCCTAAATTTACTTTTACTCAATAATATTCAATGCTAACATAAAACCATGTATAATACCATATAAAAAAGCAAAAAAAGATGATATTTAATTATTTAATATAAATTTAAGAGGAGATATAGAAAATTCATAATTATATTGGTTGATTTATAAGGGTATAATCACTATAATTAGTGTATTGTTAAATATTAGAAGGAAATAGCTTGATTATAGGTCAAGAAATCCAAAAAAATCAAACTAAGGTTTGGTTAATAGATAAGGAGTATTACATGAACGAACAAAATAAGGGTGATAAACAAAATCCAAAAAAGAAAATGAGGCCGGATCAGATTATTCTCTTTGTGATTTTGGCTGTCGTAATTACATATCTTGTGGCAAGCTTTGCACAAAGTATCATTGATAACGCAACGTCCAAAGAAATAACATATTCGCAGTTTCTTGAAATGATTGACGAGGATGAAATATCAGAAGTGGAATACACATCTACAGAGATTATTATTACACCAGAGGAAGCAATTGTGGATGGGGTTGATTTAACTTATTACACAGGATATATAGAAGATGATGATACCTTTGCATTATTAAAAGCTGATAAGGATATAGAAGTTACAATTCAGATTGAAGACACGAGTTCATCGGTATTAGATTTTATTATCTACTATGTTCTTCCATTTGTTTTAATATATTTCTTCCTTGGATTTATGTTTAGAAAAATGTCCGGAAGTGGCGGAATGATGGGAGTAGGCAAAAGCAATGCTAAAGTCTACATGCAACAAAAAACAGGGATTACATTTAAAGATGTAGCAGGTCAAGAAGAAGCAAAAGAATCAGTAACAGAAATTGTTGATTTCTTGCATAATCCTACCAAATATACGGCGATTGGTGCGAAACTTCCAAAGGGTGCATTGTTAGTGGGTCCTCCTGGAACAGGAAAGACATTGTTGGCAAAAGCGGTTGCTGGAGAAGCGAATGTTCCATTCTTCTCGTTATCAGGTTCTGATTTTGTGGAAATGTTTGTAGGAGTTGGTGCATCACGAGTTAGAGATTTGTTTAAGCAAGCGCAACAATCAGCACCATGTATTATTTTTATTGATGAAATTGATGCAATTGGAAAAAGCAGGGATTCACGTTATGGTGGTGGAAATGATGAAAGAGAACAGACTTTAAACCAGTTGTTAGCTGAAATGGATGGATTTGATTCTTCAAAAGGAGTACTGATACTAGCGGCGACCAATCGACCAGAAGTGTTGGATAAAGCATTGTTAAGACCGGGTAGGTTTGATAGAAGAATTATTATTGATAAACCAGATTTAAAAGGAAGAGCAGAGACTTTAAAAGTACATTCCAAGGATGTGCTTATGGATGATTCAGTTGATATTGAGTCCATAGCAATGGCTACAGCGGGAGCTGTTGGTTCGGATCTTGCAAATATTATTAATGAAGCTGCAATTAATGCCGTTAAGAATGGAAGAATGGCTGTTGCACAGGAAGATTTATTTGAATCTGTGGAAGTGGTAATTGCAGGTAAAGAGAAAAAAGATAGAATTTTGAGTGAAAAAGAAAAGAAAATGGTTGCATATCATGAAGTTGGACATGCACTTATTACATGTTTAATTAAGAATGCGGAACCTGTTCAGAAAATTACAATTGTACCTAGGACTATGGGGTCATTGGGATATACAATGCAGGTACCGGAAGAAGAGAAATTCTTGCTAACCAAGGATGAAATGATAACTAGAATAATTACATTATTTGGTGGTAGAGCGGCAGAAGAAATTGTATTCGATACGGTTACAACAGGCGCTTCTAATGATATTGAGAGAGCAACTGCAATGGCTAGATCTATGGTTTCTAAATATGGAATGTCAGAAAAAGTTGGTTTAATGAATTTAGTTGATGTAGAAGGGCAATATCTTACAGAAAGGTCTGTTTTGAATTGTTCTGATAAAACATCAGCATTATTAGATGAAGAAGTGAGTGCTATGTTAAAAGAATATTATGATAAAGCAAAAGAACTATTAACTGGAAGCCGTAAATGTCTTGATAGAGTGTCCGAATACCTGATTGAAAAAGAATCAATAACAGGAAAAGAATTTATGGAAATTGTGAATGAAGAAAAACTTATTGATGATCAACAAGAAGTTTTTAAAGGAGAAGAAGTAAATAATGATTGATTTACATTTACACTTAGATGGCTCCCTAAGACCGGAAACGGTCTGGGAGTTTTTGAGTAAAAAAAATACAATTGATTTTTCGGATAAAAATAAAATAGTTCAAGAATTAAGTGTGGGTGAAGATTGCAAAGATTTAAATGAGTATTTGAAGAAGTTTGAATATCCAACTAGGGTATTACAAAACCAAGAGGCAATGGAACGTGCAGTTAAAGAACTAGGAATAGACGTTTTTCAACAGGAGATTACCTATGCAGAGATTCGATTTGCACCTCAGTTATCAATGAGGGAGGGAATGTCCATAGATCAAGCGGTTGAGGCAGCGATTCAAGGCGCAGAAATTGCCGAAAAACAATGTGAAGGACTTAGATTGGGATTAATATTATGTTGTATGAGAGGCGATAATCATAGTTATAATCTTCAGACGGTGGAAGCGGCGAAAAAATATATTGGAAAACATGTTTGCGCATTGGACCTTGCAGGGGCGGAGGCACTTTATCCAACAGATTTATTTGAAGAAGAATTTCGTCTGGCAAAAAAATATGATATTCCATATACCATTCACGCAGGAGAAGCAGCAGGTGCGGAAAGTATATGGAGAGCTTTGGAATTAGGAGCTTCGAGAATAGGACATGGAATTCGAGCAATTGAGGATTCTTCTTTGGTGGATTATTTGGCAAGACATGAAATACCAATTGAGGTTTGCCCAATTAGTAATAGACAAACAAAAGTATTTCCAGAAGGAGAGAATTATCCATTAAAAGAGTTATTGTTAAATGGAGTTCATGCAACACTGAATACAGATAATATGACCGTAAGCAATACAACACTAGAAAAAGAAAGAAAATATATTAAAAAATATTGTGATATTACAAAAAAAGATATTCGATTAATGGAAGAATATTCAAAAAAAGCTGCATTTTTAAAGGATTTTTAATATAACATATTTTGTAAATACATGATTGCTTATGGAATAATAGAGGTAAGGTTATGTACGAAGAAATTTTTGATATTAAAGAAGAATTAAAACGACTTCCGGGAAAACCGGGAGTCTATATTATGCATGACAAAACCGATGAAATTATATATATAGGAAAAGCAATTAGCCTAAAAAATAGAGTGAGGCAATATTTTCAAACATCAAGAAACCGTACTGCAAAAATTGATAGAATGGTTTCTAATATTCAAAGGTTTGAATATATTATTACAGATTCAGAACTAGAAGCGCTTGTCTTAGAATGTAATTTGATCAAACTACATAGACCTAGATATAATACAATGTTAAAGGATGATAAAACATATCCTTTTATTAAGGTTACGGTGAATGAAGAGTATCCAAGAATTATAATCTCAAGGGAATTGAAAAAAGATAAATGCCGTTATTTTGGGCCTTATACAAGCGTGAATGCAGTAAATGATATTATTGATTTGCTTAATAAAACCTATGGATTAAGAACTTGTAGAAGAAATCTTCCAAAAGAAATTGGAAAATCAAGACCCTGTTTGAATTATCATATAGGAAGGTGTACTGGTCCCTGTTATAACTATATTTCTAAGGAAGATTATCAAGAACGGGTAGGAAGAGCAATACATTTCCTAGAGGGGAAATATGAAGAAATTGTCACGCGATTAAAAGAACAAATGCAAAAATCGTCGGAGAGCTTGGAGTTTGAACAAGCGGCAATTTATAGAGATATGCTAGAGAGCGTAAAAGTAATTGCGCAAAAACAAAAAATTACTTCAAGTGATATGCAGGATAGAGATATATTAGCTTTGGCAAAAGATTCTACAGATTGTGTTGTTCAAGTTTTTTTTATCAGAGCAGGGAAATTAATTGGAAGAGAACATTATCATATGACCATAGGTGATGAAGAAGAATCAGCTGATATTATTAGAAATTTTATTAAACAGTATTATGTGGGGACGCCATATATTCCATCTGTGATATTAATGCAAGAAGAAATCAAAGAAAATCTATTAATAGAAGAATGGTTATCTCAAAAAGCAGGGCATACGGTAAAATTATTAATTCCTAAAAGGGGAACAAAAGAAAAATTAGTAGAACTTGCTGAAAAAAATGCACAAATGGTTTTGAGTCAGGATAAAGATAAATTATTAAGGGAAGAAAGTAGAACCATTGGGGCAGTAAAAAAAATCGAAGAAATATTAAACTTACATGAAATTCATCGTATGGAAGCATTTGATATTTCAAATATTAGTGGGGCACAACCAGTGGGATCAATGGTTGTTTTTTATGATGGAAGAGCAAGAAAAAATGATTATAGAAAATTCAAGATAAAAACTGTGGAAGGGCCAGATGATTATGCTTCTATGAGAGAAGTTTTAACAAGAAGATTGATACATAAACAGGGAGAGAGTTTTGAAAACTTACCGGATTTGATTATGATGGATGGAGGAAAAGGGCAAGTGAATATTGCTCTTCATGTTATTGAAGATTTGGGATTGGATATTCCAGTCTGTGGAATGGTAAAAGATGATAATCACAGAACCAGAGCTTTGTGGTATAATAACAGTGAAATTTTTATTGATAAATCTTCAGAAGAGTTTAAACTTATTACAAGAATACAGGATGAAGCCCATAGATTTGCCATTGAATTTCATAGAAATTTAAGAAGTAAGACACAGGTGAAATCCATATTAGATGACATTCAGGGGATAGGGCCAACAAGAAGAAAAGCATTGATGAAATATTTCAAAAGTATAGATGCCATTAAATCTGCTTCTATAGATTCCTTAATGGAAGTACCATCGATGAATAAAAGTACAGCAGAAAGAATATTCGAATTTTTTAACAATTCTAATAAAGCTCTTAAGGAGGAATGATATGACTGAGGAACTTAAAATCGAAGAAATTGTCGAGAAGATGAAACTTCAAAAATTAACACCAGAAATTGAAATATCAGATAAGCTGGTTACGATTCCAGAAATAAATAGACCTGCATTACAGTTGACTGGTTTCTTTGACCATTTTGATAGTGAACGAGTACAGATTATAGGTCGTGTAGAAGCTGCATATATGGAAACCCTTGATGCAGAAACAAAAAAAGTGAGATATGATCAATTACTTTCTTACGACATGCCTTGTATTATTTTTTGCAGAGGAGAAAAACCGGATCAAGAGATGTTGGATGCAGCGAAAAAATACAGAGTACCATTGTTGCAAACGGATTTACCAACTTCTTCCTTTGAGGCTGAAATAATTCGTTGGATGAAAGTGATGTTAGCACCTACAATATCGATACATGGAGTTTTGGTAGATGTATATGGTGAAGGGGTATTGATTACTGGAGAAAGTGGAATTGGAAAAAGTGAAGCTGCTCTAGAACTTATTAAAAGAGGACATCGTCTTGTGACAGATGATGTAGTAGAAATTAAAAAAGTAAGTGATGAGACATTAATTGGTACAGCACCAGAAATAACAAGGCATTTTATTGAATTAAGAGGAATTGGTATTATAGATGTAAAAACCCTTTTTGGAGTTGAAAGTGTAAAAGAAACACAGGGGATTGATATGGTAATTCATCTTGAGGATTGGGATAAAGACAAAGAATATGATAGATTTGGATTAGAAGAAGAATATACTGAGATTCTAGGAAATCAAATTGTTTGTCATAATCTACCAGTTAGGCCAGGAAGAAATCTTGCAGTGATTGTAGAGTCAGCAGCAGTAAATTGGAGACAGAAAAAAATGGGATATAATGCTGCTCAAGAATTATATGATAGAGTTCAAAAAAATATTAATAGAAAATAAAGGAGCAATCATGGGAAAAATATGTTTTGGTGTTGATTTAGGTGGCACAACAGTTAAAATGGGAGTTTTTACAGAGACGGGCTCTTTGCTTGAAGATTGGGAAATTCCAACAAGAAAACAAGATAATGGAAGTCATATATTAGAGGATATTGGAAAATCAATTAATGATAAAGTAAAGGTTGATTCCATTGATAGGGAAGATGTAGTTGGAGTTGGACTAGGAGTGCCAGGACCAGTTACGCCAACAGGTGTTGTTAAAGGTTGTGTAAATCTAGGATGGGGAGATACACCTGTAGAGGAAATATTAAAAGATATCACTGGATTTACAGTGAAAGCAGCCAATGATGCCAATGTTGCGGCATTGGGAGAATTATGGCAAGGTGGAGGAAAAGGTTTTTCGAGTCTTGTAATGGTAACTCTGGGTACAGGTGTTGGCGGAGGAATTGTTATTGACGAAAAAATTATAACTGGTGCAAATGGTGCAGCAGGAGAAATTGGTCATATGCCAGTCGTATATGATGAAACAGAGTCATGTAATTGTGGTAAAAAAGGTTGTTTGGAACAAGTGGCATCGGCAACTGGAATTGTAAAAGAGGCGAAAAAGATTCTAATGAAAGAAACAACAGAGTCAACATTGAGAACTCTTGAGAATATAACAGCAAAAGATGTATTTGATCATGCAAAACAAGGAGATCAAATTGCAATTTTGACATGCGAAAGATTGGGTGAATATTTAGGAATTGCATTAGGACATATTGCATGTGTTGTGGACCCAGATATCTTTATTGTTGGGGGTGGTGTATCTAAAGCAGGAGATTTTTTAATCGAAGTAATACAGAAATATTATATGAAAAAAACATACCA
Source organism: Butyrivibrio sp. (assembly GCA_041583675.1). Lineage (GTDB taxonomy): Bacteria > Bacillota > Clostridia > Lachnospirales > Lachnospiraceae > Eshraghiella. Next base: position 12,861 of record JBFHFI010000032.1, read on the forward strand.
TGGTTGTAAAAATACACCAATTAAATTAGCGACACTTGGAAATAGTGCTGGGATTTATGGAGCGGCAAAACTTGTATTATAAAGAAAGTTAGAGGGAAATCTGATGAATATAATTTCTGCACTTACAGAAATTGTGGGAAAAGACAGTATATTTACAAAAGAACCAATGAGTAAACATACTACTTTTAAAGTAGGAGGAATGGCAGATTATCTTGTTTTACCATCTAATGCAGAAGAGATTAAGGCAATTATTCAACAATCAAAAGTTTCAGGAATCCCTTATTATGTAATGGGAAATGGAAGTAATGTACTTGTTTCTGATAAAGGTTACAGAGGAATTATTATAGTAATTGGTTCAAAGATGTCCCAAATGAGCATTTGTAATGATGTTGTTACAGTACAATCGGGAGCTCTTTTATCTCAAATTGGGAATTATGTAGCCAAGGAATCATTAACAGGATTTGAGTTTGCATCTGGTATACCAGGAACTTTAGGCGGAGCATGTGTTATGAATGCAGGTGCTTATGGTGGAGAGATGAAAGATGTATTGGTTTGTTTAAAAGCAATTACACCACAAGGGGATATTCGAAAATATTCGCTAGAAGAGATGGAACTTGCTTATCGGCATACATTTTTTACAGATAAAGAATATGTAATATTAGAAGCCAAAATGCAATTGAAAAAAGGTAATAAAACTGAGATACAAGTAAAGATGGATGAATTAGCATATAAGAGAAAGACAAAACAACCTTTAGAGTTTCCTAGTGCAGGAAGTACTTTTAAGCGTCCCAAGGGACATTTTGCGGGGCAGTTAATAGAAGAATCTGGATTAAAAGGAAAAGGTGTTGGTGGAGCCTGTGTTTCAGAGAAACACACAGGGTTTGTTATTAATAAAAACAATGGGACTGCCCAAGATGTACTTTCTACAATACAAATGGTAGTAGATGTAGTGTGGGAAAAACAAAAAGTGCTATTGGAACCAGAAGTAAGAATAATAGGAGAATTTTAGCTTTTTTTATTCTTTCATAATTTGATTACAATTATAAGGAGCTATTATGAGAATTGTTGTAGTAACAGGAATGTCAGGAGCAGGCAAAAGAACAGCTCTGAAATTCTTAGAGGACGCAGACTATTATTGTGTAGATAATTTACCTGTAATGTTGGTGACTAAATTTGTGGAATTAGCAGCTGGAAGAGAAGATGTGAAAAATATTGCAATGGGAATTGACGTAAGAAGTGGGGATTCTTTTGGACATTTTTCTGCAATTGTGGATACAATTAATTCTATGAATTACAGATGTGAAATTTTATTTCTTGAAGCAGAGGACGATATATTAGTTAAAAGATATAAAGAAAGCAGAAGAAATCATCCATTATCGGGGGAAAATAGAATTATAGAAGGAATTGAAAAAGAAAGAAATGCAGTATCTTTTCTGAAAAAACGTGCAAATTACATTATAGATACAAGCAGGTTGTTGACTAGAGAATTAAAGCAAGAGATGGAAAAGATTTTTATAGAGAATGAAAAATTTGGAAATCTAGTGGTTACCATTTTATCCTTTGGGTTTAAATATGGAATTCCAGAAGATGCGGATTTAATTTTTGATGTGAGATTTTTACCGAATCCATATTATATAGATAAGCTAAGGCCGCTTACAGGGAATGACGAAAAAATACAAGATTATGTTATGGGATTTGAACAGTCTCATGAATTTTTAAATAAATTGGTGGATATGATGGAATTTCTAATTCCTAATTATATTATCGAAGGTAAGACGAGTCTTGTAGTTGGAATTGGTTGTACAGGTGGGAAACATAGGTCGGTTACATTATCCAATGAATTATATAAACAACTTCAAGGAGATGATTATTGGTTAAAAGTAGTTCATAGAGATATAGCATTGGATCATATTCAAAAAGATAAAGACTAGAGTTTGAGGTGAGTATATGTCTTTTTCATCAGAAGTGAAAAAAGAACTTTCAGTATTAATGCCAACAACGAGACATTGCTTAATAGCAGAATTATCAGGATTGATTGGTATGTGTGGTCATATTACAACAACCGCCGAGGGAGACCATGGAATATATGTGGCTTCAGAACATAAATATATTGTGGGTAAATGTCAAACCATTATAAAAAAAGTTTTTGGCTGTGAAAGCGAATCGGCAGTAAGATATAATAAAGAAACTAGGAATTATCAATATATTATGATGGTTGTAGATTCTGATCAAGCAATTAAAATTTTGATTTCTACAAAATTAATGAATAAAGATGGAAGCGTTCATCCTAAAATGGCGTTGTTAAATAAGATGGGTATCACGAATGTTTGTTGTAAAAAAGCATATCTAAGAGGCGTGTTTTTAGCAGGAGGATCTGTAAGTGATCCGGAAAAATCTTATCATTTAGAAATAGTAACACCTAACATAGAAAAGGCGACGCAGATTATGGAAACAATGAATGTATTTAAATTAGATGCAAGAATTGTTGCCAGAAGGCGGTACTTTGTGGTATACATTAAAGAAGGATCTCACATTGCAGACATGTTAAATGTTATAGGTGCACATATTTCACTTATGAATTTAGAAAATGTAAGAGTTGTAAAAGAAGTTCGAAATTCAATTAATAGACAAGTGAATTGTGAAACTGCTAATATGGGAAAGACGATCAATGCTGCATTTAAGCAGATTGAGGATATTAAATATATTAAGGATAATATTGGGTTTAACGGCTTGAATGAAGGGTTAGAGAAAATAGCAGAATTAAGATTAGAATACCCAGATATCCCTTTAAAGGATTTGGGAACTATGCTTATTCCACCAGTTGGTAAATCCGGTGTTAATCACAGATTAAGAAAAATTAGTTGCATAGCAGAAGAACTCAGAGAGAAAAAGAAAAGTAGGGAGGAACTATTATGATTACCAAAAATATTAAAATTCAAATACCAACAGGCTTGGAGGCAAGACCAGTCGCAGTTTTTGTACAAGTTGCTAGCCAATTTGAGAGTTCAATATATGTAGAAGTTGGGACGAAAAAAGTAAATGCAAAAAGTATTATGGGAATGATGACATTAGGACTTGATGCAGGAGAAGATGTTTTGGTATCAGCAGCTGGTTCTGATGAAGAAAATGCAATTGCTGAAATAGAAAAATATCTTAGCGCAAAAGTGCAAGAAAAGTAGAATTAATAAATATAAGATAGAATGGTATAGTTTATCCTGATAACTTTGTTGTCAGGATATTTTTTGTGCGATATAATGGAATATAGTGGAATTAAAATATGGAGGCATTATATGGCATTTACGCATTTACATGTACATACAGAATACAGTCTTTTAGATGGTTCAAGTAAAATAGGTGAAATAACAGCACGTGCAAAAGAATTGGGGATGGATAGTCTTGCAATTACAGATCATGGGGTTATGTATGGAGTTATTGATTTTTATCGTGCGGCCAAAGCAAATGGAATCAAGCCTATACTAGGGTGTGAGGTATATGTTTCTCCAGGGTCCAGGTTTGATAAAGATGTGAGTGCAACAGATAATCGATATTTTCATTTAATATTATTAGCAGAAAATAATGTTGGATACGCAAATTTGATGAAAATCGTTTCCAAAGGTTTTGTAGATGGTTTTTACTACAAACCAAGAATAGATTGTGATATTTTAGAAAAATATGCGGAAGGCATTATAGGGTTAAGTGCATGTCTAGCAGGAGAAGTACAGCGTTATTTGGCAAGAAATATGTATGAAGAAGCTTGTAAAGCGGCTTTGAAATATGAAAGATGCTTGGGAAAAGGTAATTTCTTTTTGGAACTGCAAGATCATGGATTGCCAGATCAGAAATTAGTAAACCAACAACTCTTAAAAATGAGTAAAGAACTTAATATAGACTTAGTTGCTACCAATGATGTTCATTATACATTTGAAGATGATGCAAATGCACATGATGTTCTTTTGTGTATTCAAACAGGAAAAAAAGTAGCTGATGAAGATA
>JBFHFI010000033.1:0-16808 GCA_041583675.1 Butyrivibrio sp.
GTGGAATCAGCCAATAATTTGAAAACACTTTCAAAATCTTTAAAAGAGGTTGTTAAAGTATTTAAATTATAAATAATAATTTTATAAAAAGAGTAATAAAAATAATGGCGTTACAGATGATTCTGTAATGCCATTATTTTTTTATGGAGAATATAAAATATCTTAAATAAATATTGAAATTTTATGTGGTAATAAAAAAATATTTTTGAATGTTTTATAGTAAAATTTTCTATTCATTTTAAGACTAATAAGGTATAATATTAGAGTATTAAAATACAGGGGTATATATAATATTAAAGAGAAGTTATCTAATTTGGAGGAAAGAAATGGGGGAACAAATGAAAAACAAAAAACAAAGAAAAACGAGCGTTACATTAAAAATTATTGGAATTGCATTAGGGCCATTAACAGCATTATTTATTGTTGCTTTAGTCGCGTCTGCTTATTTTCTTGAAACAACAATTATCAAGGACAAAAAGGATTCATTGACTGTTGCGTCTGAATCTTTAAAAGGAATCTACGATAATAAATATGAGGGATATTATACATTAAATAAGTCAGGAAACTTTATGAAGGGATTTGGATTATTAACGGGAGACTACTCGGTGGTAGATCAGATCAAGAATGAAACAGGAATTGAGTTAACAATTTTTCATGAGGATACTCGTAAAATAACATCTATGATTGATGCAGATGGAAATCGGATGTTGGATACGACTTCGGATCCTGATATTTATGCAGCTGTAATGAATGGAGATAGCTATTATGGAAAAGAAACTATAGGTGATTCTTTGTATTATACTTATTATGAGCCTCTTACAAATCCAGATGGAACCATAGTAGGTATGGTTTCTGCTGGAACAGACGCATCTGAAATTACAGATTATATTACAAGTGCAACATTGAAAATAGCAGCGATATTAATTGTTGTTTTTGTTATAGGACTTACCTATTCTTTGGTATTAACACAGCCATTGACAAAATCCTTAAAAAGAATTAATAAAAGTATTGTTATTCTTACTAATGGAGATTTAACAGTGGAGATATCAGAAAAGGATATAAAAAGAACAGATGAGATTGGAAGTATTGCTAGATCAGCAGAAGAGTTAAGAAATAGATTCTCAGATGTAGTACAACAGATTAATAATTCTGTTAATATAGTAAATGATAATTCTGAAATGGTAAATGAGATGTCAACACAATCTGCAAGAAGTGTGGAAGATGTTGGACATGCCGTGGAAGAAATTGCCATTGGAGCTTCATCACAGGCTTCAGAGACTCAGAAGGCAGCGGAATTAATTGATAATATTGGTAATCTGATTCAAAATATTGTACAGGAAATTGTTGTACTTATGGAGAATGCGAATTCAATGGGAGATGCAGAGCAACAAGCTCAGGGAATCTTAAAAGAGTTGGTTATGACAACTACAAAGACAAGTGAAGCTGTTGATGAGATTGCAGAACAGACATCAGCAACGAACACATCAGCAAATGAGATTAGTAAAACAGTGGAATTAATTACGGCAATTGCAAATCAGACCAATCTACTTTCTTTAAATGCATCCATAGAAGCTGCAAGAGCAGGAGAAGCAGGAAGAGGTTTTGCAGTAGTAGCGTCAGAGATTCAGAAATTAGCAGAACAATCGAATAAATCTGCATTGCAGATTCAAACAATTATTGGTGAATTAATGCTTCAATCAGGTAAGACTGTTGATATTATGAAAAATGTTAAAATTGCAGTTTCTGAGCAGGAAAATAAGATTGTAGAGACAAAGGATAAATTTGAACTTGTACGAGCAGGAGTGGAAGATTCTTTAACTGGAATTGAAAGTATAAGTGAAAAAAGCCGAAATCTTGATACAGAAAGAGGCAAGGTGATTACAATTATTGATGATTTATCAGCAGTATCAGAAGAAAATGCTGCAGCGACAGAGGAGACAACAGCTTCAGCAGAAGAATTGACTTCTATGTTGAATGAATTAGTGGAATCAGCCAATAATTTGAAAACACTTTCAAAATCTTTAAAAGAGGTTGTTAAAGTATTTAAATTATAAGAAATTGTTGAGGTAATAAGAATAAGTATTATGTATAAAGGCATTACAGTTCATTCTGTAATGCCTTTATTTTATTGAAAATATCGAAAAAAAATATATTAGATATCTTAAAAAAATATAATTATTTTATGAGAAATAAGAAAAGTTAGATTTTTTGTTCGCTTTGTTATAAAATTCACTATCCAGATTTATTACTTTGATGTATAATATTAGAATATTGGGGTATATGTAATATTAGGGAAATTATATTTAGTATAAAAATATAAGATGGAGGACAAATGAAAAACAAAAAACAAAAAACAAAAAACAAAAGTGTTACATTAAAAATTATTGGAATTGCATTAGGACCATTAACGGCATTATTTATTGTTGCTTTAATCGCATCTGCTTATTTTATGGATAGCACGATTACCAAAGATAAAGAAGAGTCTTTATCTGTTGCATCTGCATCGGTAAAAGGAATCTATGATAATAAATATGGTGGGGATTATACAGTAGATACACAAGGTCTTTTTTACAAGGGATTTGGACTCTTAACTGGGGATTATACAATTGTAGACCAGATTAAGGAACAAACAGGAATAGTTTTAACTATATTTTATGAAGATACACGAAAGATTACATCTATAACAAATGCTTATGGAGAACGTATTATAGATACAACAGCAGATGCGGATATATATGAAATTGTAAAAGCTGGTGGGACATATGTTGGGGAGAGAGAAATTGAGGGTGTGGAATATTACACTTATTATGAGCCGCTTACAAATTCAGATGGAACCATAGTGGGTATGGTTTTTGCTGGGGCTGAGAAAGCGCCAATTACAAGTTATATTATAAATTCTATTTTTAAAATAGCGATTTTATTAATAGTGATTTTTGTTGTAGGTCTTATTTATTCAGTGATATTGACACAGCCATTATCAAAGTCATTAAAACGAATTAATAAAAATATTGCAACTCTTACAGAGGGAGATTTAACAGTAGAAATTTCTAAATTAGATACTCGAAGAACAGACGAAGTTGGAAGTATAGCTAGATCTGCAGTAGGATTGAGAGACAGCTTTTCAGATGTGGTAAGTCAGATTAATAATTCAGTAAATGTAGTGAATGATAATTCTGAAATAGTGAATGAGATGTCAACGCAAGCAGCAAGAAGTGTGGAAGATGTTGGACATGCGGTGGAAGAAATAGCAGTTGGAGCTTCCTCACAGGCAACTGAGACACAGAAAGCAGCGGAATTAATTGATAATATTGGAAATTTAATTCAAAATATTGTACAGGAAATTGTTGTACTTATGGAAAATGCTAATTCTATGGGAAATGCAGAACAGCAGGCTCAGGGAATATTAAAGGAATTGGTAATGACAACGACAAAGACCAGTGAAGCAGTTGATGAAATTGCGGAACAAACTTCAGCAACGAATATTTCAGCAAATGAGATTAGTAAGACAGTAGAATTAATTACGGCAATTGCAAATCAGACCAATCTACTTTCCTTAAATGCTTCTATTGAAGCAGCAAGGGCTGGAGAAGCCGGAAGAGGATTTGCAGTAGTTGCTTCAGAGATTCAGAAATTGGCAGAACAGTCTAATAAATCAGCAGAACAGATTCAAAGTATTATTGGTGAATTAATGCTTCAATCTGGAAAAACGGTTGATATTATGAAAGATGTTAAAATTGCTGTTTCTGAGCAAGAGAGTAAAATTATTGAGACAAAAGATAAATTTGAACTTGTACGAGCAGGTGTTGAAAATTCTTTAAATGGTATTGAAAGTATTAGTGGGAAAAGCCAAGATCTTGATACGGAAAGAGGTAAGGTTATTTCAATTATTGATGATTTATCAGCTGTATCAGAAGAAAATGCAGCCTCAACAGAAGAAACAACGGCTTCAGCAGAAGAGTTAAGTTCTATGTTAAATGAATTAGTGGAATCAGCCAATAATTTAAAATCACTTTCTGAATCTTTAAAAGATGTGGTTAAAGTATTTAAAATATAAATAATGATTTTATAAAATAATTAATATTTGAATGACATTACAGAGGTTTCTGTAATGTCATTTTTTTGATTTTGTAAGAGTAATTATTGGAACTTATAATTGAATGTGATATAATATACATCATATACGATGAAATAGAATTGAGGGAAATAAGATGACATATTTACTTATAATTATCACGATTATAGTAGCAGAAATATTTATTAAAGATAAAATAATAGGCATGAAGGAATCTGTATTTCCTATGGAGTTAATTTCAAAAAAATTATCTGTTGAGAGATGCTATAATTCTGGAATTGCGTTTAGTAAGTTGAAAAAAAGACCAATGTTTGTAAAATATATGACAGGGATATTTGTTATAATACTTGTATTGGGTCTTACCCCTTTTTTGTTTAATTCAAAGGCACATAAATTAAGAAAAATAGCATATGCATTGATACTTGGAGGGGCCTTATCTAATGTAGGAGACCGATATAAAAGAGGCTATGTTGTAGATTATATTAGATTTTCACCTTTTAAGAAAAAAAGTAGAATTGTATTTAATATAGCAGATGTTGCTATTTTGTTAGGTTCTATTGTGACCTTGTTAGATGAAATCGTACATAATTAAAAAAGAATAAGTGGTAGTAGTGGGGGACAACATGAAAAAGAAAATGACAGATAAAGCAATTAGATTTCTAATGTTATTTATATATATTGGAATCCTTTTTTTGTATTTTATTGTTAATAAAATATATTATAAATTATCAGTGCAAGAGCTGGAATACATATTGGTTATTATTATTTTATTGGCAATAGGATTTGTTTTGATTACTTTATGTAAGGAGATTTCTAATAAATGGCATGGTGTTATTTTAAGTGTTTTTTTACTACCAATTTATATTTGTTCTCTGTGTAGAAAAGATTTTTATTTGATTTATATTGGAGTGTTAATTACAGCAATTATTATATGTATTTATGAATTAAGATGGTTATTACAGTATGTTTTAATATATAGTGCAATTATATGTTATATAGTGAATTTATATCAAATTTTCGAATTGAAAAATGAGATTAATGAAATTGCAATCTATGCACTTGGGGGAATATTGATTTTATTAATTGAGTTAATATTGGTTAGTATGATGGATCATTTAGAGCAATATAAAAAAATGATTACAATTAATAGCATGGATGCACAAGAAATGTTAAAGGTGGTGGAAATAAAACGTCAAGAAGCTCAGAATGCAGCCAAAGCAAAATCTATGTTTCTTTCTAATATGTCACACGAGATTAGAACGCCGATTAATGCTATATTAGGAATGGATGAAATTATTTTAAGAGAAAGTAATGAGTCCAATGTAATTGACTATGCAAATAGAATTCAAAGTGCTGGAAATACATTGCTTTCTTTGATTAATGATATTTTGGATTTTTCTAAAATAGAATCAGGAAAAATGGAAATAAATGAAGAAGAATATAAATTTGAAGAACTAACAACGGATATTTATAATATATTAAGTTTAAGAATGGAAGAAAAAGGTTTGGCATTAAAGCTTGAAATTGCCGAAGATATACCCAGTGTATTGTTTGGGGATGTTTTAAGAATCAAGCAAATTATGTTGAATGTTCTTATTAATGCCGTAAAATATACCCAAAAAGGTTATGTGTCTCTTAAAATAGATTGGAGACAGAAGCAAACAGGAATTATTAAATTAATTATTCAGGTGGAAGATACGGGTATTGGAATTAAGCCAGAGAATCAAAAGAAATTATTTGATGCTTTTGAACGCTTGGATGGAGATACCACTAAACATATAGAAGGAACTGGTCTTGGAATGAGTATTACCAAAAATCTTTTGGATTTAATGAGTGGAACAATATCAGTATCAAGTGAATATAATGTAGGCAGTATCTTTACAATTGAAGTGGAGCAGAAAGTAATTGATTATAAACCGATGGGTAAAATTATTACTGCAAATCATAAAAACGTATTTGGACTGAGATATACAGAAAGTTTTCTAGCGCCCGATGCAAAAATATTAATTGTGGATGATAATGAGATGAATTTACTTGTTGTAAAAGGATTATTGAAAAAGACATTAATTCAGATTGATATTGCAATATCGGGAATGCAATGCTTGGATATGGTAAAAAGGGAAAAGTATCAAATTATTTTTATGGATCATATGATGCCTGAGATGGATGGAGTGGATACCTTTCATAAAATGGCAACCTTAGAGGGTAATTTAAATATAGGAGTTCCAGTGGTTGCATTAACTGCAAATGCAGTATCGGGTGCAAAAGAGATGTATATGGAGATGGGGTTTGCAGATTATATATCCAAACCAATAAATAGCCATGTGATTGAGAATATGATTAAAAATATGTTACCAGAGAATATGGTGGAAATGACACAAATACAAGAAAATGAAGAAGTTGATTATTACGATATCACAGGAATTGTAGATTATAAAAAAGGACTTTTGTATGCAGGAAATGATAAAAAACAATATGAAGAGAATTTAAGAGTCTTTATTAAATCAATGGATGAAAGACAGGAATTACTTGAAAAATATATAGAGCAACAAGATTGGAAAGCTTTTGAAATAGAGGTTCATGCGTTAAAAAGTAATGCAGCATATATAGGAGCAAAAGAATTATCAGTGGTGGCTGCAGAACAAGAAAAATATGCAAAAGCTTTTAATGGGGCAGCAATTGTACATTCGTGGGAAAAATTAGAAGAATTATGGGATCAGACTGTTGCAGCATTGTATCAATTTGTGGATATGGAAGAAGTGGAGCAAATATATCCAAATGGTAAGACTTTAACGGATGAACAATATTTGGAATTTATTCAAAAAATAATACAGCATATGAATAATTTCGAGTCGGATAGAGCTATGTTTTATTTAAAAAAAATTTTAGAATATGATATGCCAGAAGAAAAGAGAAGCCGTATCAAGAAATCTTATGAAGAATTAGATAAATTTAATTATAGACAAGCAACACAGATTCTTTTGGATGAATAGTTTTGTAACTTAGTAGGCAAACTTAAATTTAAAAAATGTAGAAATATATTAGGAGGATTTATAGATGAATAAATGGCAACGTATAAAATTTCAGCCTAATTTACCTTTGGGAGAACATGGCGAGAAAGTGACAGCTTCGAAAGCACATAGGAATTTATCCAAGGAAGCAGCAAAAGAAGGAATGGTATTACTTAAAAATGAAGAAAAAGTATTGCCTCTTAATAAGGGATGCAAAATTGCTTTGTTTGGAAAAGGAAGTTTTGATTATGTAAAAGGCGGAGGTGGTAGTGGTGATGTTACCGTTGAATACATTCTTAACTTATATGAGGGACTAAAATCCTTAGATGGTTGTGTCTCAGTTTTTGAAGAATTATCAGAGTTCTATCGCAATGATGTAACTAAGCAGTATGAGGGCGGAGCTGAGCCGGGAATGACGGTGGAGCCTATTCTCTCAGAAGAACTTGTGGAACGTGCTAGAAATTTTACAGATACTGCAATTATTACTATTAGTAGATTTTCTGGAGAAGGCTGGGATCGAAGTGGGACAGTAGATGCAGGCGGAGAATCACTTTATGGCAGTGAGGAAGTTTTTGCAAAAATGTCAGAAAATATTTTTGAAAAGGGAGATTTTTATCTGAGCAATAGAGAGCAAAAAATGGTCTCAACTGTTCAGGAATATTTTTCAAAAGTGATTGTGGTATTAAATGTAGGTGGAATGGTGGATACAGAATGGTTTGTTCATAATCAATCTGTTCAATCTGTATTAATGGCATGGCAGGGTGGTATGGAAGGTGGTCTGGCGATTGCTGAATTATTATGTGGTATTGGAAATCCTTCTGGGAAATTAACGGATACATTTGCTAAAAGATTAGAAGATTATCCTTCTACTTATAATTTCCATGAATCAGATGATTATGTAAATTATACAGAAGATATTTATGTTGGATATCGGTATTTTGAAACAATTGAAAAGGCCAAAGATAAAGTGAATTATCCATTTGGATATGGCTTGTCTTATAGTACTTTTGAGATTATAGAACAAAAAATCACAGAAAAAAATGATATTATTTCTATAAATGTTAAGGTGAAAAACATTGGGGGATTCGCGGGCAAAGAAGTTATTCAAGTATATATGAGTGCACCACAGGGATTACTTGGTAAGCCGGCTAAGAGCCTTGTGGCTTTTAAGAAAACAAAGTTATTGGATATTGGGGAAGTTCAAGAACTAACGCTTGAAGTAAAAGTAGAGGATTGGGCATCCTATGATGATTTAGGAAAAGTACAAAAATCTGCTTATATACTAGAAAAGGGAGAGTATTATCTATATATTGGAACCTCTGTAAGAGATACTGTTAAGGTTGATTTTGCATATGTTGTTGAAGAAAGCAGAGTTATAAAACAACTTAAAACAGAACTTGCACCAACTTTGTTAAAAAAGAGATTGCTTGCTGATGGAAGCTTTGAGTCATTGCCAGTAAGTGAGGAAGATGATTCAGAACCATCTATTTTTAAGCCTTTGACTTATGTAGAAACAGAATGTATTGCTCCAGCTACACGTGAAAGAAAAAGATATTGTATGTTGGAAAATACGCCTATGAAAAAAGACGTGAATCAGCTTATAGATGTTGTGGAAGGAAAGATTACATTAGAAGATTTTCTTCAGCAATTATCGGATGATGAAGTTGCTCATTTATTAGGGGGACAGGAAAACACAGGGGTTGCAAATACTTTTGGCTTTGGGAATCTTCCAGAGTTTGGGGTGCCAAATGTTATGACAGCTGATGGACCAGCTGGATTAAGAATTAATAAAGAATGTGGTGTAAATACCACTGCTTGGCCTTGTGCAACATTACTTGCATGCTCCTGGAATGAAGAGATACTTTTTGCAATTGGAGAGGCTGGCGGAAAAGAAGTAAAAGAAAATAATATTGCAGTATGGTTAACACCGGCAGTAAATATTCATCGTAGTCCATTATGTGGACGTAACTTTGAGTACTATTCAGAGGATCCTTATATTTCTGGAAAACTTGCATCTGCAATGGTGAAGGGAATCCAGTCTCAAAATATTGCGGCTTCTGTTAAACACTTTGCATTTAATAATAAGGAATCCAATCGAAAAAACAGTGATTCAAGAGTGTCGGAGAGGGCAGCTAGAGAAATATATCTAAAGGCATTTGAAATTATTGTAAAAGAAGCAGAACCTTGGACAATTATGTCAGCTTATAATTTGGTGAATGGTCGACGTGCATCTGAAAATAGAGAATTACTAGTAGATATATTGAGAGATGAGTGGGGATTCAAAGGTTTAATTACAACAGATTGGTGGAATTGCGCAGAACATTATAAAGAAGTTAAAGCAGGCAATGATATTAAGATGGCCTGTGGTTTTGATGAACGATTAATTGAAGCAATTAAGCTAGGTGCATTAACGAGAAAAGAAATGGAAACATGTGCGGAACGTGTACTAGAACTTATTATGAAATTTGATTAATATATATATATTTAATAGGTGTAAAGAGTTTTTATGTGTTCCAAAATTAAAATTATGAAAATGATATTTTAAATGTTTTTAAAGTCAATAAAAGCTAAATAAAAAATGAGACTAGAAAGGCTCTGTACTATGTTTATTAGAAACTTAGTGAAGAGAAAGATAATATGAAAGCAGCAGTGTTTTATGGAAAAGAAAATATAAATATAGAACAAGTCGAAAAACCTAAATTAAAAGAAGATGAAATTCTTATAAAGGTTCATGCCTGTGGTATTTGTGGGACGGATGTTCATATTTTTAATGGAGATGAAGGGGCAGCACAAAGTCCGGCGGGAACAATTTTAGGTCATGAATTTGCGGGTGAAGTAACAGAAATTGGATCCAAGGTTACGGATATTAAAGTGGGTGATAGAGTTTGTGTAGATCCCAATAAGTTATGTAATCATTGTTATTATTGTAAGAGTGGATTAGGAAATTTTTGTGATAATATGATTGGAATTGGAACAACAGTAAATGGCGGATTTGCAGAATACTGTGTGGTTCCAGAAGGACAAGCATATACAATTGCAGATTCAATTAGCTATGAAGAAGCTGCTATGACCGAACCTGTTTCCTGTTGTTTGCATGGTATTGACTTATGTGATATTAATTGTGGTGATACTGTTGCAGTCATTGGTGGGGGAATGATTGGAATGATTATGCTTCAATTGGCTAAATTAAAAGGAGCAAATGAATTAATATTAATTGAGCCAGTGGAAGAAAAAAGAATAATGGCACAGAGTTTGGGTGCGGATTTGGTTATTGATCCATATCAAGAAGATGTGAATATGGTTTTGCAAAAAAATAATATTAATAGAATTAATACGGTGATTGAATGTGTTGGGAATCTCAAGACATTAAAAATGGCAATTGATATAGCGGGAAAAAAATCTACAGTTATGATGTTTGGATTGACAAAGCCAGATGAGAAGTTATCAATATATCCATTTGAAATGTTTAGAAAAGAAATTACACTGAAGGCTTCTTTTATTAACCCATATACACAAAGGCGGGCATTATCACTTATCGAATTAAAGAAAATCGATGTGAAATCTATGATTTATGGTCTTGTTTCTTTAGATGAGTTATCAGATATACTTAAGAATCCGGAGAGAAAAAATAAAGGGAAATATATTGTAAATCCACAATTGTAGACCCGAAAGATAAAGTGGTTATAGTTGTGTATATAGATCAAAAGACTGAATAGAGCATACTTTCAATTAAGAAAGTGATAAAAATAGGGCAGTTATAGAAAATTTAAGAATATAAAAAAGGAATGAGATTTGAAACCTCATTCCTTTTTTGTTATATATCTTTGGTCAATTCTTCCATTTCCTGAATCAAAGACCCAAATAGTTGTAGGGCTAGATTAACAGGTTCTGCTGATTCCATATCAACGCCAGCATCTCGAAGAAGTGATACGGGATCTTTGGTACAGCCTGATTTTAGAAAATTCAGATATTGTTCAACAGCGGGTTGACCTTGCTGTAAAATTTTGGTAGAAAGGGCAATTGCAGCACTAAATCCAGTAGCATATTGGAATACATAAAAATTATAATAGAAATGAGGTATTCTTGCCCATTCCAAAGCAACTTGCTCATCAATTATCATATCTGGTCCAAAATATTCTTTATTTAATTTTTTGTATTTTTCAGATAAAACATCTGAAGTTAGAGATTCTCCGTTTTCTATCATTTCATTGATTGTTAATTCAAATTCGGCAAACATCGTCTGACGATATAAGGTTCCTTTGAATTGTTCTAGAAAATAATTAATAAGGGCAGCACGTTCTTTTTTATCTGAAGTTTTTTTCAAGAGATGTTGCATTAAAAGGGACTCATTACAAGTAGAAGCAACTTCGGCTACAAATATTTCATAATTAGAATAGATAGGGGATTGATTGCTATTTGAATAATAGGAATGCATTGCATGACCCATTTCATGTGCAAGTGTGAATTCACTATCCAGATTATCTTTATAATTCAATAGCACATAGGGATGTACTTTGGCCCCAGCAGAATATGCACCGCTTCTTTTGCCTTTGTTTTCGTAAATATCAATCCATCTATTATTAAATCCTGATTTAAGAATAGATATATAATCATCTCCAAAGACTTCTAAGGACTCGAGTACATTGGATTTGGCCTGCTCAAAGGGGATTGTGCTTGAAGAAGAAGGAATCAGTGGAGCATAGACATCATACATATGTAAGGACTCTACTTTTAGTAGTTTTTTTCTAAGAGCAACGTATTTATGCATATAATGAAGGTTGTTACGAACTGTTTGAATTAAATTACGGTATACAGAAGGGTCCACATTGGTCTTAAATAAAGATGCCTCTAAATTAGAATTATAATGTTGTGTTTTGGAATAATAGGACAATTGTTGTAGCTGTCCAGAAAGGGTTGCTGCAAAAGTATTTTTAAAATTTGCATAACTTTTGTAATAAGATTCAAAAACAGCTTTTCGTACATTTTGATCAGGATTATGAAGATGCATTACAAAAGAACTTTGAGAAATAGAATACTCTTGTCCATTTACTGTAACAGGTTCAAATGTTAAATCAGCATTTGATAAAAGTGAGAATATTTGACTAGGGGAATCTGCCATTTCTCCCGCCATTGCTAGCAGCATTTCACCTTGTTCATTTAAAGTATGAGGGGCAAATCTTCTGATATCATCAATTGCTTTGGCATAGAATTTGAGTTCGGGTGTTGTTTGATAATAGCTTTCCAAAGTAGCGTCAGAAAGTTCCATTAATTGTGGCTTGAAAAATGACATTGCACTTTCAATTTCTACGGATAGACGCATACAACGGTTTTTGTAATCTTGATAATGGCTATTACCTGTATCTACATCACTTTGTAACATAGCATAGTGAATTACAACATCTGCTAATAGAGAAATCTCTTGCTCAAGTTTGAAAAAAGCTAATAGTTGTTCGCCGCTGGTAGTTGCAGTACCATTATAAACAGTTATTTTATCTATCATTTTTTTCAAAAGTTCAAAATCTTCTGAAAAAGCTTGGTCATTTACATATAAATCTTCGATTGCCCATGTATTTTCTTTGGCAACATCATTACGAGTTTGTATTTTTTTAATATTCATATTTTACCTCCAATAATAGTTATATCTTTATTATATAGGAGTTAGTTGAATAAAACAATCTGGGATTATAAGTTGAAAAAGTGTTTTAGACAAAAGGAGGACCCGACGAATCGTATTCGCCGGGCCATTTATGAAAAAGAAAAAAATTCGTTAATTGACTTTGTTGTTTTCTATAAATTAAGTATACGTTTGATTTATAGATAATGTATGTTAAAATAATTAATAAATTATGAACGTTTGGGGAAAGAATTATGAACAAAATTAATTATCAAAAAGAATTAGAAAAGTTAATAGAATTTCATGTAAAAAGTGGAAAAATTCCCTCGCTTTTATTGCATAGTTGTTGTGCTCCTTGTAGTAGTTATGTATTAGAATATCTATCAGATTATTTTTATATTACAGTACTTTATTATAATCCGAATATTTCACCGTTGGATGAATATCAGACAAGAGTGGAAGAACAAAAAAGGTTAATTGAAGAATTACCTGTAAAAAATCCAATTCATTTTCTGGAAGGGGAGTATAGACCTCAAGAATTCTATCAAGCAGTAAAGGGGTATGAACAAGAACCAGAAGGTGGGGAGAGATGTACCATTTGTTATGACATGAGATTAAGGGAAGCGGCAAAGTATGCACAAAAAGGTGGTTTTGATTATTTTACAACGACATTAACCATTAGTCCGTTGAAAAATGCTGAGAAATTAAATCGTTTGGGACAAGAGATTGCCAAAGAATATCAAGTGCAATATTTACCTTCGGATTTCAAAAAAAAGCAAGGTTATATTAAATCCGTTGAATTATCAACAAAATATCATCTATATCGACAGAACTTTTGTGGATGTGTGTTTTCTAGAAATGAGGCAGAGCAATGATTTATGAATATAAAAGAAAAGTGAATTATTATGAAACAGATCAAATGGGAATTGTACATCATTCTAATTATATTAGGTGGTTTGAAGAGGCGAGAGTAGAACTAATGGATACAAAGGGTCTACCTTATCAGTATATGGAAAAGCAAGGTATTATGATCCCAGTATTGGAAGTGAATTGTAAATATAAACATCCTTGTAAATTTGGAGAGCAGCTTGTAATTCAGACTGAAATTACCAAATACAATGGAATTATTATGGAAGTTTCTTATAAAGTATGTGGATTAGAGCATGAGGACCTTAGGGTGATTGGGACAAGTTCACATTGTTTTGTGGATATGGATTTTAAGCCAGTGAGTTTAAAAAAGATGCAACCTCTAATGCATAACAAAATTATGAATATAAACTAGAAGGAGTGAGATTATGTGGGCATATAAAAGTGTTTTTTACCAAATATATCCTTTGGGATTTTCAGAAGTTCCTTTTGAAAACGATGGAGTACAAAGACATGGAATACGAAAAGTAATCGATTGGATTCCTCATATTAAAAGAATAGGTTGTAATGCAATATATTTCTCTCCTGTATTTGAGTCAGATACACATGGTTATAATACGAGGGATTATACAAAGATAGATGTAAGATTAGGGAGTAATGAGGACTTTACACAGGTATGTACAGAAATTCATAATGCAGGATTAAAAGTTGTCTTAGATGGCGTATTTAATCATGTGGGAAGAGGGCATTTTGCTTTTCAAGATGTAATAAAGAATCGAGAGCATTCTCAATATCTTCATTGGTTCTCGATTGACTTAAATGGAGATTCTAATTATCAAGATGGTCTTTGGTATGAAGGTTGGGAAGGAAATTATGACCTTGTAAAATTAAATCTTCAAAATGAACAAGTAATTCAATATCTATTGGATGCTGTGGGTTACTGGATGGATACTTGGGAAATAGATGGAATACGTCTAGATGTAGCATATTGTTTGGATGAGAATTTTATGAGGCGTTTAAGAGCATATACGGAGAGTCGTAATCAGGAATTCTTTTTGTTAGGCGAGATGGTTCATGGAGATTATAGTAAATTGGTAAATCAAGAAATGTTGCATTCAGCTACTAATTATGAATGTTATAAGGGAATGTATTCAGCGTTGAATTCTATGAATCTATTTGAAATAATACATTCTTTGATTCGTGAATTTGGAAATCCACAGGGAGGAATCTATCAAGGAATGCATTTGCTTTCTTTTGTGGATAATCATGATGTATCTAGAATTGCAAGTGTAATTCAGAGAGAAAAACATCTTCCTCTGGTATATGCATTATGTTTTAGTATTCCGGGAATTCCAATTATCTATTATGGAAGTGAATGGGGAGCATTGGGTGAAAAATCTCAGGGAGATCAAGCATTAAGACCTTGTTTTCAGGAATACCAAGAAAATGAATTAAGCACTTATATTGGGAAATTAGCCGAGATAAAAAAAAGTTCAAATTCCTTGAATTATGGAGATTTTCAGTCCCATATTCTTACAAATCGTCAATGTGTATTTTCAAGAGGAACCGGAGAGGAACGTATGTATATTGCAATGAATGCCGATGAAGTTTCATACACAGTTGCTATACCAACGGACAAAAACCAAATCAGGGATTTAATGACGAATAAAGAGTATCAAGTAAGTGAAGGTTTGGTTATGGAACCTTTTACAGCATATTTTTTACAGTAGGAGAATACTATGTCAAAAAACAAAGAAAATAAAACAAATGTAATGAGAATATTAGAACGAGAAGGAATAGAGTATACAGTTAATTATTATGAATGTGATGAATTTATAGATGGAATACATACAGCGGATCTTCTTGGATTAGACCATAAATTAGTTTATAAAACATTGGTAGCCCAGGGAAGCAGCAAGAATTATTATGTGTATGTTATTCCGATTGAAAAAGAATTGGATTTGAAAAAAGCAGCAAAGAGTGTAAATGAAAAGTCAATTCAAATGTTACCATTAAAAGATGTTACTGCTGTTACTGGATATATTCGAGGTGGATGTACCGCTGTTGGAATGAAAAAACAATTTCCCACTAGAATTGATGAGAGTGCAAGAGATTTGCAGGAAATAATTATAAGTGGTGGCAAGATTGGCGTTCAATTACAGGTGAAACCAGAGGATTGGAGATTGGTGAGCAAGGGTGAATGGGATGATTTATGTCATAAGTAGAAACTGAGATTGGTAAAAGAAAATACCTGTAATAGTGAAAAACTATTACAGGTATTTTTTTAATAGGTAGAAATGATAAGAATATACTTACACTTTTTGTTTAAAAGGAAATGGGACTTTTTATGTATAAATAAAAATATCTATTATTTTAGAATAGAAAGAAGCGCAAGTAGACTTGTGTGAACCACGTCTTCTGAGGAAATATCATATTTTAAGGGAAGTGTTTTAATCTGTTTGGACATTCCAGTTGCCATACTAAGGGCGCTATAGATAATAGTAACTGCTGTAGACTTTGGGTCTAATTCAGGATTCACAGATCCATCATGAAAGTTTTCAGATAGAAATTGAACCATATCTCCAGAATGAAAATCCGTTAGATTGTAAAGATTATTATAGGAGGGGCTGTCATTACCACTGGTAACATATTGATAAGTATCATTAAATAGATTTAGAAATAAATAAAAATCTGTATTTGTAAGAAATGTGTCATATAAAAGCTCAATAAAAATCTGAAATTTATCATAAGTAGTTCCATTAGCTGCCTGTACTTTTGCTTGTAATTTATGAGAAAAAGTCTGGGCATTTTTCAACATAATATACCATAAAATTTCTTCTTTATTTTTAAAATATCGATAAAAAGTAGATCTCATAATACCACATTCTGCAGAAATATCTGACAAAGTAACCTTGTCGATTCCTTTTTTAATAAAAAGTTTTTCTGAAATTTCTAAAATTAATTCATATTGTTTTTCGCTATGTTTTTTATATTTAAAATCATGTGTGGAAGTATCCATTTGTTATTCTCCTTATATATTATTACTCTTTTTTCTATTATAACAAAGTGAAAATAATACAGCAAGTACAAAATAATACATTACGTATGTTTTACGTTTATTTTACCAGTAGTTGATAGTTGGCAATTTTTTATTGTGCTAGAGTAAGGGTGCAAATAAAAAACAATAGGAGAAAAAACCAGTGGAGACAAAAATTGAATTAAAGAATGTTTCAAAGGCATATCA
>JBFHFI010000034.1:0-16713 GCA_041583675.1 Butyrivibrio sp.
CTAATTCATCAATATCATATTGTGCATTAACACCTACATATAATTCAGATGGATTGGTATATTCTGGATAGGTATCCTTAATGTAGTTAATAAGAGTAGTTAAAGCTACTTCTTGAGTTAATACTCCACCTTCTGCTTCTGCATTCTGAAGATCAATAACATTGGTATCATTTCTATCCCAATAACCATTATATGCAACTTCTAAGGTATGTGTTTCTGTTTCAAGTTGATCAGTTGAATCTAATAAAGCCTCAACCCAACTATCTCTTCCATTAAAAACTCTTGCATAATTATCAATTTCAGCAACATATGGAATATGATATATTCCACCATCATAAGCTGTAATTGATTTTGCTACATTCGGATTTTCTTCTAAATAAGCCGAAAAATTTGGCATGTATTGCAAATAATCTTGCAAATTAATAAAGTAACCTTGTGCACCGTAATTCATTAAATCTTCGGCGATGCTATTTCCTCCATATATCGTAGCATCTTTAAATCCAGTTGCTGCTTGTAAATCAATCATTTCAGAAGCCTTCTGATCTTGAACCGCTGTATCCACAATTTCAAATCCTAACTGATCTGAAATATATTGCCAGGTTGGTTTCAAATCTCCTTGTGTGATTACTGTTCCATCTGGAAGTTCCAATGGATCTGCTTGTTGATAAGTCATAGTACGTGCGTTGTTCCCCATACAAAAATTAATTGATAAAGAGTCTGCTAATTCATATTCTTCTGTCTGTTGCTCAGATTCTTCTGTGGAAGTTTGATCCACAGCTTCTGTTTCATCATCTGTAGGAACTTCTGTTTTCGTGCATGCTGTTAAACTTAAAAGCATTACACATAATCCAATTGTCAAAATTCTTTTTTTCATTTTTCTCTCCTCACTTTTTTTAATACACCCATTTTAAAGTAACCTTCTTAATACTTAATATTTATCCTTTAACTCCACCCATGTTCGCTCCTTTCGCAAAATATTTTTGAATATATGGGTAGATAATAAGAATCGGAATAATAGAACAAACTAAAATTGCATAAGCATAGGAATCAGCGGCATATGATAAATGGTCCCCCATATCATCAAACATTGCTTGATAATTTTCTACTAGAATTCTCATATACACTTGTACTGGCAATTCAAGTGGATTTGTTAATAATAAACGTGACCAAAAATATCCATTCCATCTACTAGTTGCATAAAATAACGTTACAGTTGCAATTGCAGCTTTTGACATTGGTATATAAATTTGTCGAAGCATTTGAAATTCATTCGCTCCATCCATTCTTGCCGCTTCTGCAATCTCTTTCGGAATACCTTCAAAATAATTTCTTAATAATATAATATTGTAAGCTTGAATACCAAATGCAAACACAATGCCCCAACGATTATTAACACCCATGCCCACATAGTTAAGATACGTTGGAATCATTCCTGCTGAGAACCACATTGTAAATACCACAAAAAAATTAAACTGTCGTCTAAAAAGCAATCTTTTTTTCGATAATGCATAACTACCCATAATTGAAATAAACATACTCCATGCTGTTCCAAATACAGTATAAAATAATGTATTTATATAAGAAATCCAAAAAGATTTATCATTATAAATCAATCCATAGACTTCAAAATTAATTCCTTTGGGCAGTAATACTACTTTACCTGTTTCATATGCTACTTTACTACTAATAGATGCCGAAAATGCATACAATACCGGATAAAGAGCTGATAATGCAAAAATTCCAATTAATATATGTGAAACCACTTTAAAAACAACTTCATTTTTACTTAATCTATCCATTTATATTCTCCCTTACCATAATGATGTATCTGATAATTGACGACTAATTGTATTTGCCCCTATAACTAATGCAAAAGCTATTAATGCATCAAACATACCTGCTGCAGCTCCCAAAGCTTGATTTCCATTTTCAAGTCCAATTCGATATACAAATGTTGATATTACATCTGCAGTTTTATATGTATTTTCATTATACAAAAGAATAATTCTCTCATATCCTACGGATAACATTCTACCAATTCTTAAAATAATCATAATTGTTAATGTAGATGCCATTCCTGGAAAAGTCACAAATTTGATTTCTTGTAGTTTATTTCCCCCATCCATACGAATCGCTTCATAGAGCACAGGCGAAATTCCCATTATTGCTGCAAAATATACAATAGAACTATAACCAGCCTCTTTCCAAATACCTGTTATAATATAAAGCGGTCTAAAATAGGACGCATCTTGTATTATTTTTGTTCCCTCAGGAATGAAATTTATATATTCCAGAAAACTTGCAATAATACCAGTATTTACTTCTCCACTATATAATAGAGTTAAAGCTAGACCTGTAATGGTTACCTCGGATAAAAAATGAGGTAAATAAGCCATTGTTTGTGCAATATTTCTATAAAATTTATTTCTTATTTCACTAAAAAACAACGCTAAAATAATTGGAACTGGAAAACCAAAAATCAATCCGTATAAACTGATTAAAAAAGTATTTCTAAATGCTCTCCAAAATTGTTCTGCATATGGCCCTGATAATAGCAATATAAAATTTTGAAATCCTACCCAATCACTACCAGCCACCCCCAAATTAGCTTGATAGTTCTTAAAAGCAATTAACAATCCTCCCATCGGTTTATACATCCATAGTAAAAACCATAATAGAATTGGTGCTAATAGAACATACAATCTCCAATCCGCAATAATTAACTTCGCATAGCTAACCGCCTTATTTTGTTTCTTCTGCTTTTTATCTTTCATTTCCAGCTCCCTATCCTTCGATTTATTTTTAAATTATAATTTCTCACCAAGATCAAACAATCGCACATTTTTGTGATCTTCCTCTTTAAAAATCGTAAGTTTTGAATCGCACTTTTCTCCACCATAATCAATTATATTGCCTTTAGAAAATACATATATTAGTACTTGGCCCTTCTCAACAATTCTAATTGCCATTCCATCATTTATGGCAACTTGATTTGCTTTTACTTCATCCTCACTCGTTGCAAGAATAGAAAAAAACAACATAGTTTTTGCTTTATTCTTATTTGATGTTTTCAATACTTTCATTTTATTTTCTGTAAATTTATCGGGTTCTTGAGTTGTCATTACTGCTCTCACAACATTTTCAGATAATTCTTCTTCCCTCTCAATATCTGAAAATTGATAAATCTGCATTTCATTATAATCCCCTTTATAGGTATAACAATCTGTCACACTCGGTACTATGTCACTATTCATTCTCCATGTATATTTATGTTCTATATCACTTTCCAATTCATCAATAATTATAAAATAAGGTGCTTTCGTATGAACAATATGCCTTTTAACCTTTTTCATATTTAAACATTTGTCATATTGCTTGGATGATTCACCGACCAAATAAGAAATATCATCATTTATCAAACAATTTTCAATATTTGAAACCATATCAATTGTATAATTTTTCCAAATATTATTAACCCCTTCATCCTGATAACCTAAGCCATCTACAGTAATAATATTATGATCACTAGCTTTCACATTTCGATTATATCCATCATCAATTGCATAAAATGTATTGTTTGATATGAAAAGAAAAGAATTATTATCAGGATGTTGATGTGATAATCCAAAGCAATCGTAACCTTTTGTATTTTTAAGTCTCCAAAGATTCTCCCACTGTCGTTTCCCACCTGGTACTCCACATTTATAGGAAAATAATGTCGCATCATAATCCCAAGATGACCTATATACATATAATCCCAAATCCGGAAAATATTTTTTTAAAGGAAGATTTGAAAAATCGCATTCCTCAATTTCCGGATTATAAAACAATACTTCAAAAAAACATTCTGGCAAAATACCCGGCTTAACTTTTGATTCATATGCTTCACGATATAAGAACTTATCTCTTACTAAATTCCCTAATTTTTGGGCATATCCATTTTTATACTCTGAAGCAACTTTATAATAAATAGCTGTGGAATGGCCACTTCTTCTATCATGACAATCCCCAAAATTTACAATTTCTTCTAAATTCGGTGCAGCTTGATATAAACGATAAAAAAATGTTTCTTTCAAAAATTCTGTTTTATGAAAATAATCAATCTGTTCTCTTTCTTTTAAAAGATGTGCGTATACAAATAACCACATAGCTCCATAGCGCCAATATACGACTCCTTCATAATCGCTACCATCAGTTGGTAACATTCCATATACCGTAGCAAAATTTTCCTTTGATATTTTAATCCACTCTGATGCCATTTTATATTCATTTTCTAGCGCATATCCTGCTGTTGCTAGGCCTGTCATATTAATCCAATTATGATTTTGAAAATAATCGGTTGACCATCCAGAGCCTTCTGTCTCCATTTTAAATTCATACATCCGACTACCTTGAAGAATTAACTTTTCTTTTATCAAAAGTCTCTCTTCATGGTTAAGTTCATCTTTTAGCCAATCATATCCAATAGACAATCCAAACAATATCCAAGCAGCTGATAAATCTACATCGACTAAATGTGCATTACCCCAATGCTCATAATTAACCACTTTAAAAATCCACCGCTTTGCTTCTGTTAAATACCTTTCTTTTCTTGTTAGAACAAAAGCAAGTGCTATATTGGCAATTGCAATTCCCATAAATGTAGTGCTTCCATTTGGGTGTTCCTCGCTAAGTTGAACACCTTCATACCTTTTGCATTGTTCAACAAGCCGTTTAAAAACCAAAGATTTTGATTTATAAATATCTGTTCTTAATTTATTTATGTCTTGATCAATAAAAATATAGTCTTCCACATCCCCACCATCTTTTCATTATTTGTTTTTTCGCATTTACGTATTCAATACGTATTCAATTATTTTAAAAAAATAACAGCGAATTTTTTTATCCCTGTTTATAATGAATACGCTTATGCGTATTCATTACGTATATTAATTGTATCATGATTTTCTTGTCTTGTAAAGCACTTATTCTTTATTATACCCCATCTTTTTTGATATTTCTAAGGCGCTTTTTCTCACCATTGTACCTTGTTTTTCTATATCAATATCTTTACTATATAAGCCACTAACACTTATAGATGCAATCACTTTGTTATTATTATCGAAAATAGGAGCTCCAATACATAATAAATGTTCCGATTGTTCCCTATTATCTACTGCATACCCATTTTTTCTAATCTTATCAATCTCAGCTTTTAAAAGATCATGGTCAGTAATTGTAAATGGTGTGTTTTTTTTCAACTCTTTATTTAAAACTTTCTTCATTAATTCATTGTCATGTGCCATTATTGACTTTCCAAGCGAAGTACAATGAATCGGAGTTCTTGCTCCTATTGCACAGGTAGTAATCAATGTACTTTTTGGCTCATATTTATAAATATAAGTAATTCTTTCATTCACTTCTTTTCCTAAGAAGACTGTTTTATTTAAATCTACACCTAATTTTTCTATAATATCCTTGCTCTTATCAATTAAAGAGGTATTACTTATAAAGGCATTCCCTATAAAAAATGCATTTACACCAATTCCATATACCTTGCTTCTTTCATCGATAACTTCAATCATCTCTTTTTCAAGTAACGCACCTATAATATCACTTACACTTGTAACTGGTATCCCCAACGTTTTTGCGATTTCAGATAACGTTAGTCCTTTTTTTTCATTTGAAATTAACTCCAAAATATCAATTGCTCTAATTGCTGTTCTACTTTTTTTCATTTTAACACTCCTACTATATTTGAATATATTATAGCGTAACCACAACGCAAATACAAATAATTTATTTTATTTCAAATTAGCAGAATAATTAGGCATTTTTAAATTATTATCTTTGAACGCGACCTGAAGAATCCCCTTTTGATAAATTCTCTACTTCATTCACACTTACTAAATTGTAATCCCCTGGAATTGTATGTTTTAATGCAGATGCTGCCACGGCAAAATCCAAAGCTTCTTTCATATCTTGTTTTTCAATTAATCCATAAATCAATCCAGCTGCAAAAGAATCACCTCCACCCACTCTATCAACAATTCTAATATCATATTTTTGAGAATGATAAAAGTCTGTTCCATCATAAATCAATGCTGACCAACCATTATCTGATGCAGAATAAGATTCTCTAAGTGTAGATACCACATATTTAAATTGAAATGTTTCTTTCATTTGTTTAAATATGCTTTTATAGCTTTCAAGTTCCAATTCCCCACTAGTCACATCGGTATTTTCCGGTTTAAATCCAAGCACTTTTTCAGCATCTTCTTCATTTCCTATACAAACATCAACATATTTCATAAGCTTAGTCATTGTTACTTTTGCTTCTTCTTCTGTCCATAGTTTTTTTCTATAATTCAAATCCACGCTTACGGTTACATTATGTTTCTTTGCAGCAATCAATGCACGTTCCGTTAAATGTGCCGCTTCTTTACTAACCGCTGGAGTAATTCCCGAAAAATGAAACCATGTTGCATCCTTAAAGATTTCATCGAAATCAAAATCCTCTTCCGTTGCTTCTGTAATGGACGAACCCGATCTATCATACACAACAGTGGATGGTCTCATGGAAGCACCTGTTTCTAGAAAATAAATTCCTACACGATTTCCACCTCGAGCAATATAAGAGGTTTGAACCCCATATTTCCTTAAACTATTAATTGCTGAATCACCAATGGGATTTAATGGTAGTTTTGAAACAAAATATGCATCAAGTCCATAATTTGCAATGGAAACTGCTACATTTGCTTCTCCACCTCCATAAACAACATCAAAACTATCTGCTTGAGATATTCTTTTATACCCTGGAGTTGACAACCTTAGCATTATTTCCCCCATTGTTACTACTTTCTTCATATCATGATTTCCTCTCTCTCGCTTCTCTTACTTTAGTTACATATGCCATGGCATTTTTTGCTATTTCTTCAGAAGTTCCTTTTGTTAAATTGCTTCCTACACCAACTGCTACACAACCATTTTTAATCCATTCCCCAACATTATTAAGATCAACTCCACCTGTAGGCATTAAAACTGTTTGTGGTAAAGGTCCTTTTATTGCTTTTATATAGTCCGGTCCAAATGCATTTCCCGGGAAAATTTTGATAACCGATGCTCCAGCTTCCATTGCCTTAATGGTTTCCGAAATCGACATACATCCAGGCATATAGGGTATTTGATATCTATTACATAATTTTGCTGTATTTTCATCAAAAGAAGGACTTACAATATATTTTGCTCCTGCAAGAATTGCAATTCTAGCAGTTTCGGAATCAAGCACTGTACCAGCTCCTACTAATAATTCATTATCAAATTCATTAACCAAAGCTTCAATCACCTGGGTTGCCTTCGGCACCGTAAATGTTACTTCTATTGCATCAATACCACCTTCTAAACATGCTTTAGAAATTTTTATTGCCTGTTCTGCACTTTCAGCTCTTACAACTGCGACCACACCAGTTTGTTCAATTCTATTCAAAACACTCCATTTTCCCATACTCTTTCCCCTTTTTCAGTTTCACATTATGAAACACCGTTTCATTTTATAGTTATTATATCTCTTTTTATTTCATAAATCAACAAAAAAATAAAACCTTTTCAGGTTTTATTTAAAGTTTTTACTCTTTTATGTCAAATATCCTAATTTTTTTGAAATCTCATTTGCGGTTTCCATTACCAACTGGCCAAACAACTCCAATTTTTCTTTTGAAAAACGGAACTTCGGTGTAGATATACTAATTGCATACTCAATTGATCCAAGATAATTATAAATTGGCGCTGCAACACATATAACCCCTAACTCATTTTCTTCATTATCAATTGCAAATCCTCTTTTTTTTATTATTTCAAGTTCTTCTAACAACCCTTTTTCCGAAATAATGGTATTTTCGGTATATCTTTCCATAGAAGATAAAATTAACTGCCACTTACTTTTTCTAGCAGCCTCTGATGAAAATGCTAAGTATGCCTTGCCTACAGCAGAACTAAATAAAGGTATTTTTTTCCCAATATAAGAATACATACGAATGTTGTTTTTTGCCTCTATTTTATGAATATATACCGCATCATTTTCTTCAAATTTAACTAAATGAACGACTTCCTCCGTTTGATCATTCAATGTCTGCAAAAAAGTTTTTGATATGTCAACAATATCTAAATCTTCAATAATTTTCTGACTTAATTGTAAAATTTTTGTTGTTAATCCATACTGCATTCTTTCCATATCCTGTTTAACAAAACCTTTATACATCAACGTTTGTAATAATCTATGAACCGTACTTTTATTTAATCCTACACATTTTGAAATTTCTTGCAATCCCATTTGCCCCTCTGATAATGCTTCTAAAATTCCTAATGCACGGTCTACTGATTGAACCACATCCTTTTGTTCCATAATACAAAACCTCATTTCTTTCTTTGTCTTATTATAAGGCAACTTTTTGTACTCTGCAACTGATGTTATTACATAACCACAGACATAAAAATTAAAACAAGTAATAATAAACTGAATTTTAAGACTAAAACCATTAATTACACATAATGTCCTTGTAAAACTAAATTGATACATACTGCCTTTTTATAATTCGCTGTCCACAGCACGTTCTATTTCATACAAAACCCCCTTTCCTGGTATTATACAATAAAAAAGGGGGTACAATTATTAATCTCACTTTAGGACGTCAGTTCACCTTGCTACACAATTCTCTTTTATATTTAGAAGTTATTTTGTGTGCCTCTTTTTTATAAGAAATACAAAAAACGGTGTAATAAAAGAAGTCAATAAAACACCCAATGCCAATTGATTCACAGAAGCATTAATAATATGCTCTGAAACATCCTGAATATTGAGCATTTCTGGAATAATCAAAGCAACAGCTGCTATGCTACAACTAGACACAGCAAGAATTCCATCTGTTTTTAATAATGCTCTCTCTAATAAATATAAGGGCAACATTATCAATATATAATACAAAATCACCAAACACAATCCAGTTATTATATCATCAAAAATTGTATGTAAATTAATTTTTGACCCAATTCCAAAGCCCCAAAAAAGTAAAATTATAGGCGTAATATTTGCGAATTTTTCTTTGATTGTAGGTAAGAAATTACCCACCAATATTCCCAAAATAAAAGGAACAAATACTGCGATCAAAGGAAATGGATCAAAGGACGTCGTTGACCCTAAGGAATAAATTACCAAAGGAATCGCTGGCAAGGGTAAAACACTTAATGGTCCAAACAAACTAAGGCTTTTCGGATTTCCATATTTCTCAATCAAAGCCACAAATAATCCCGGATTCGTAGAACATAATGCTATCATTACCGTAAATCCATAAAGACCAAATAAATTTCCTGCCAAAACAATCCACGTAAACACTGTATAAATAAGTACTACGATTACAATTCTTAAAACAATTAATACCATAGACTCTTTTAATAAAGATTTCATATCTTTAATTTTCAAAGGAATCCCTGATACAAACAGCATTATAAACATTAAAGTCATAACGCCACTACCATCAAATAAACTGTTAACTGGGTCTCCAATAAAAACTAATTCAGTAAAAAAGCTGTTGATAACTGCCGATATCATCATTGGAATTAAAAGAATACTTCCAGGAAAAGAAGAAAGCTTTTTCAAAATCTTAATCAAGTATTTCACCATTTGTATCAATAACCTTTTTATACCAATAATAAGAATCCTTAATATATCTTTTTTTACTTCCTTCTCCATAATTATCTTGGTCTACATAAATAAAACCATAACGTTTGGTCATTTCTGATTTTGAGGAACTCACTACATCAATTGGTCCCCACATAATATAACCCAACAAGTCCACTCCATCCATATCAACAGCATTTTTCATCTCTTGAATATGTAATCTTAAAAATTCACTGCGATAAGGGTCATGAATCTTATTGTCTTCTGTTAATTCATCAAAAAATCCTGAACTATTCTCTAAGATAAACAATGGTACATTGTAACGGTCATACAAATGATTTAAAGTATTTCGTAATCCCAAAGGATCAATCTGCCAACCCCAAGCATTGGATTCTAAGTAAGGATTTTTATATACTGATTGTACATTTCCTGCTGTTAATTCCAATCCCTGCGTATCATTTGTTGTGATTTTAGAATTGTAATAAGAAAATCCAACAAAATCAGCTGTGTTTTCTTTTATAATTTCTAAATCTTTTTCACTTTGTTCTAATTTAATATTATTGTTTTTAAAATAGGCAGTTGCATAATATGGATATTCCCCTCTGTGTAAAACATCCAAGAAAAATAAATTACGCATTTGGTCATCCTGCACTTGTAAAAATGCGTCATCTGGCCTACATGTATAAGCGTATGTTGTAAAATAAGCAACCATTGATCCAACCATAATTTCAGATTTAAATTCATGTGCAAATTTTGTTACCATAGCACTTGCAACAAATTGATGATGTAATCCCTGAAAAATTCTTTCTTCATGTTTTCCATCTTTTAAATCAATAATTCCCAAACATTTAGGGCCCGCTTTTACAGACATATTAATTTCATTAAAATTCAACCAATATTTAACTTTATGACCAAAACGTTCAATCACCGTTGTCGCATAATGATAATATAAATCTATCAACTTACGACTTGACCAACCATTATATTTTTCAATTAATACTAAAGGCATATCAAAATGCGAGATAGTAATAATAGGTTCCATTTTATGTTTCAAGCACTCATCAATTACATTATTATAATATTCCATTGCCAATTCATTTGGACTTTCATCATCTCCATTTGGAAATACTCTTGACCAACTAATTGAAAAACGAAAAGCCTTCATATTCATTCCAGCTAACAATTTAATATCTTCCCTATAAGTATGATAAAAATCAATTCCACGTCTTTTAGGATACATGATTGTATCTTTATCCTTTTTTGCTTTTTCGATGGAATCAAAATCCACATAATATTGCACTGTTTTGGTACGATCTGCCTTTGGTTGAAATAACATCGTATCTGCTACAGACATTGTTCTACCATCCACATTATAAGCACCTTCCGCTTGGGGCGCCGCGATACCGCCTCCCCATAAAAAGTCTTTTCTTAACATATATTTCTCCTAACTTATTATAAAGTAGGAAAAAATTAGTCTTGAAATATAAAGCCTAACTTTTTCCACTTTTATATCATTTTACATTACTTCTAATAAACTATCTTGATAATTTACAGAAGTCGCAGTTGTTTTCACCATTGATTTATTATCCATACCGTTAGTAACAATAACTGGAGATACCAAAGAATAACCGGCTTTTTTAATCAATTCAATATCAAATTCAGCAATTAAATCTCCCTGTTTTACGACATCTCCCTGTTGGAAATAAGTTTTGAAACCTTCTCCATTTAATTTCACAGTATCAACACCAATATGAATCAATAATTCCAATCCATTGTCTCCTAATATTCCAAAGGCATGTCCTGTAGGAAATACAACAGCCAAAGTTCCGTTACAAGGAGCATAAACTTTTCCCTCTGATGGATTAATTGCAACTCCATCTCCGATTAAGCCCTGAGAAAAAGCTTTATCTTCTAAATCACTTAAAGCTACAACATCTCCTTGCATTGGTGAATACACTTCACTTATGCTTACTTGTTTTATTGCCTTATGTTTATTTAAAATAGGATCTGTTTTGTCTGAAAAACCGAAAGCCCAAGTTAAAATAAAGGCAACTGTAAAACCAACAACAAGTGCTATAATATATCCATAAAAACTCATATCAGGACCCGTCGCTGGGTTAATAGCTGTTGGAATTTTAAAGATACCCATTCCTCCTGGAATATACATTCTTGAAGCAAAAGCTCCACTGATAAATCCAGCAATACCAGATGCTAATAAGGTAATATAAAATGGTTTTTTACGAGGCAATGTAATACCGTATAAAGCTGGTTCTGTAACACCACATAAACTAGATATAAATCCTGCAAAAGACAATGCTTTTAATTCTTTATTTTTTGTTTTTAGATAAATGGCAAAAACAACACCAGCTGTAACTGTAGTTCCAACACTAGATAATGATGAAATACCTGTTGAACCAGTGGTTACAATTTCATTAATAAACAATGGAATAATTCCCCAATGTAAACCAAACATAACTAATATTTGCCATGTTCCACCTAAGATCAATCCTGCCAATGGAGGATATGCAGAATAAAGAGCATTTAAACCATAGCTTAAAATATCACTTAAATAAGTTGCAAGAGGTCCAATTAAAATTAAAGTAACAGGAACTGCAAGACAGATTGTGATTACTGGAGCAAAAACTTCTTTAAGATTTTTATTAAGAACTTTTCTTGCTGCACGATCTACTTTAGAAGCAAAATAGATTGCAAAAATTGCTGGCATTACACTTGAACTATAATTCATCATAATAACAGGAATTCCTAAAAATGTAGTATACACACTAGATTCAAAAATGGTTCCACTAAACACTGTATATAATACATCTCCCGAAGTCAGTCCTAAAATTGTAGGATGTACCAAAGCGGCTCCAATTACCAATCCCAAATAAGGATTTAATTTGAACTTTTTCGCTGCGGAAACACCGACAATTACTGGTAAATAATACAATATTGCATCTGCGGCTGAATTTAAAATAACATATACACCCGAGGTCGCCGATATCAAATCCATGTATAATAAAATTACAAAAATACCTTTAATAATTCCCGCTCCTGCCAGAATTCGAATCACTGGCTGGAAAATTCCAGAAACCAAATCAATAAAGGCATCCAAAGGTTTTTTCTTTACCTCATGACCTGTATCACTTGAAATATCATCGTCATTTAATTTTGCTGCCTTTACAACTGAATCGTAAACTTCATCAACTTCAGAACCAATTACAACTTGAATCTGTCCGCCACTATCTATTGCGGTTATTACACCCTCAATATCTTCTAATCCTTGCATATTTACTTTAGATTTATCTTTTACTACAAATCTTAACCTTGTAATGCAATGCGTTAAACTTTGAATATTTTTTCTTCCACCAATTTGAAAAATTACACTTTTGGCTGTAAATTCATAATTCATTTTTATTCTCCTTTTATGTCGTTTTTAAGTAATTAAATTTTTTGCTAGCAACACTTCATTTAATTTATATAAAAAAAGCGATACTCAAAGAGCCCATTTTAGGAAGCTCTAATAAGTATCGCCTGATTTAACAGTAACAATCCATTTTTTATTCGGTTTTATTTAAATTTACGACTCTTACAATATGAATCGTTAGATATAAATACTCATCTATATCCATCATTCCACCTAAGTACTTTTCTATCTTGCATGCGCATTCAAATTCCTTAGGAAATTTTAAAATAATTTCTTTAAACAATAACTCATTGGTTTCATTGGTCTTTTTTTTATGATTGTCCATTCTTGTTAAAAAGAACTTAAGATGATAAACCAATCTCTCATATTCAAACGAATGAATATCTAAATCAATATTAAAACTGTACTTTATAATATTCATTATATCATTAATTTTTTTAATCACTTTAATGACATTGCTCTTATCCGTATCAGACAATAAATTCATCTGGGAATTAATTAAATGTAATGCTATATTCCCTGCCTCAAACTCATTAAAACGTTTACCCGTTTCTTTTTCAATATAATCAACAGCCTGTACCCCTAACTCAAACTCTTTGGGATAATATCTCTTGATCTCCCACATAATTAAATTGGGATTCACCTGATTATGATCATACGCATAGAAGGCATAACTTAAATGATCTGCCAAAGTCACAAATAAATAATCATTTACTTTAGTCTTGGAATTTTTTTGACAAAACTCCACAATATGAAAACTAAGACGAACAATATCTTCTGAAACATTTTTTAACAACTTTGTTAATCTGGCAACTTCATCTTCATTTTTATAAATAAAGATTTTTTCAACTTTATCCATTGCCACTATATCATTAACACTTGCTTTAAAACCTATTCCTTTTCCAAATAGTACTTGTTCTTCCTGTTCTTCATTAATCGCTAATAAAGAGTTGTTATTAAAAATCTTCTTAATTTTCATAAAATTTACTCCATAAGAACAAAAAAAAGCCCTGAAAGATATCTACATCTTTACAAAGCCTCGCCTAATTTAATAGTAACAGTTGTTTGTTTAATATGTTTGTATATTAACACATAATTCTTTCAAATGCAAACAAAATTTACAAAAAAATAATAATTTTTATATTTTAAATATCAACATTCTACTATAATAATATTATTAAATACTATATGCTAGTCATAATACCATATCTTAAATAACACTCTTATGTTTTCTCATCTTTTGTTTTACATATGATTTCCGAAAAAATCACCTTTTACCACTACAAGTGGAATACTTACTTCCTATTTCAAATATTAAACCTATCTTTTTCCATAAAAAACCGACCTCCTAATCATTAATTTCTAAATCTTAGGGGCCGGTTTATAAGCCAGACTGCTTTTTTATATTATAAAATTTTCATTTCACTATTTTAAAGATTTTCTATCAAAAATGTTCGAAGTTCTGTAAATGCTTCCTCTTCATCTTCTCCATCCACTTTTAAAATAATTTCTGTATCTTTTTTCGCGCTTAGACCCATAAGTCCTAAAATTCTTTTGGCATCTACTGCTTTACCTTCTTTTTCTATTGTAATTTTACTTACATAGTGAGCTGCAATTTTTACAAACAATCCTGCTGGTCTCGCATGTATGCCTTGCTCATCTGTAATTGTATATTTAAATTCTTTCATGCTTTTTATTTTCTCCTAAAAATTTATCTTTCCTTTACTGGTTTTTTTAATACTCCCAAAAGAATAGCCGCTACTATAGATCCAATTAATAAGGAAACAAAGTATAACAAGCCATTTCCTACAACAGGGAATACAAAGATTCCACCATGAGGTGCCATCAATGTACAATTAAATGCCATTGATAATCCTCCTGCTATTGCAGACCCAATTACACAAGATGGTAATACACGAAGTGGATCTGATGCTGCAAAAGGAATTGCTCCTTCTGTTATAAACGATAATCCCATAACAAAGTTTGTTGGTCCTGCTTTTCTTTCTTCTAATGTATACTTGTTCTTAAATAATAAAGTTGATACTGCAATTGCAAGTGGAGGAACCATTCCACCAACCATAACTGCTGCCATAATATTATAATTACCTGCTACAATAGCTGCTAAACCAAATGCATAAGATGCTTTGTTAACTGGTCCACCCATATCAACTGCCATCATTCCTGCTACCAATGCTCCAAGTATGATTACGCTGCTTCCGCTCATATTTCCTAATCCAGTATTAATTAAGGTATTTAATGCTCCAACTGGTGGTTCTACAATATATGTCATAAGAAGACCAATTGCTAAGATACCAATTAGTGGATAAAATAAAACTGGTTTTAAACCATCTAGACCTGCTGGAATCTTTGAAAATAATTTTTTAAGTAAAAGTACAATATATCCTGCTGCAAAACCTGCAACCATTGCACCTAAAAATCCAGAAGTTCCAGTGGCTGCTATTGCTCCACCGACAAAACCAACTGCAAGTCCCGGTCTGTCTGCAATACTCATTGCAATAAATCCTGCAAGTATTGGAAGCATAAATCCAAAGGCGGTTCCACCAATTGTCTTAAACATTGCAGCAAGCTCTGTAATTGATCCGAAGTTAGATCTATCTGCTACTGATAAAGAATTAAGATCTACAGATATACCATCTATTAGAAATGCAATTGCAATCAAAATACCACCGCCAACTACAAATGGAAGCATATGTGAAATACCATTCATTAAATGTTTGTATATTTGATGGCCAATGCTGTCTTTGCTGTCCTCATCCATAAGTTCCACTTTTCCATCCGCTTTGTAGATTGCAACATTTCCATTCATTGCGCGATCAATTAACTTTTCTGCTTTACTAATACCATCTGCAACCTGACACTGTATAACTGGCTTTCCATCAAACCTGTCCATTGGCACCTGTGTATCTGAAGCTACAATAATGCAATCAGCTTCCTCAATTTCTGCTCTGGTAAGTACGTTTTTTGCTCCTCCAGATCCCCTTGTTTCGACTTTAATAAGGCAACCTAACTTCTTCGCTGTTTTCTCTAAGCTTTCTGCTGCCATGTAAGTATGTGCAATTCCTGTAGGACATCCAGTAACTGCTAAAATCTTTTTTTTCTGATTATTTTCCATAATAGACTTCTCCTCCCCTGCATCTTTTTTCATCTCTGCATCATCAATTATTTTCATAAATTCATCTACAGTTTTTACGTTTTTTAATCCGCTTGTAAAATCTTCATCCATCAATAGCACTGACAATTTACTTAATACATCTAAATGTACGTTGTCTTCAGTATTTGGTGCTGCAATTAAAAAAATTAAATGCACTTTTTCCCCATCTAAAGCAT
Source organism: Butyrivibrio sp. (assembly GCA_041583675.1). Taxonomy (GTDB): domain Bacteria; phylum Bacillota; class Clostridia; order Lachnospirales; family Lachnospiraceae; genus Eshraghiella. The sequence continues at coordinate 16,428 of JBFHFI010000034.1, forward strand.
CAAACTCTACCCCGTCTTTTAAAACCATAGCACTCAATCCAGGTTTTGTAACTGAATCAGATTTACAATGTGGAATTGCCAACCCCTCGCCAATTCCAGTAGTACTTTCTTTTTCTCTGGCATACACCCCTTCACGATAGATTTCAACATTGTTGATTTTCCCGCTTTTTGCCATCAGGTCAACCATTTGATCTAAAGCATCTTGCTTACTTTTTGCTACACCGTTTAATTCAATACTTTCCAGTGCAAGTAAATCCCTGATTTTCATTGTCCTTCCTCCTTATAA
>JBFHFI010000035.1:0-16622 GCA_041583675.1 Butyrivibrio sp.
GCGTTCTTCGGGAGAACAAATAGAATCTAGAATATATCCGTAGCTTTGAGAATGTACAGCTTCTTGAAAAGCCTGAATGGTTAAACATAAATTAATTTCATTAGCAGTAATATAATCTGCAATATTAGGAAGATTAGCTGTTTGTATACTATCTAAAAACACAAGAAAAGATAGAATTTTATCATATGCAGTTTTTAAATCTGGGTCAAGTAGTCTGTAATCTTTGATATCTTGGCTTAGATTGATTTCTTCAGGAATCCAAAAATTATTCATTGCTTGACGATACCAATCAGAAGACCAAGTATATTTTATATTATTAAAGTCATTTAAATTAGTAGTATTTCCGTTAATGACCTTTCTCTTGGAGATTTCAATATCTCCATGTGCGTTAAAAAGTTGTTTTTTCTTAATTTGATTCATAATTTCCACCTCTTAAAATATTTATTAATGTTAGCTGGAACATGATTCACAGACATCTACTTCAAGGGACTTAGAGCGAACATAGTATATAGTTTTTACACCTTGTTCCCATGCTTGTATATAGAGGTCTAAAATCTGTCTCATGGTATGTTCCGTTGTTATATATAAGTTAAAGGACTGTCCTTGATCTATATGTCTTTGTCTAATTCCGTTTGCTTTGATTGACCAATGTTGATCAACAGAGTGTGCACTTTTGTATAGCCAAAAAGTTTGAGCATTAAGATCTGGTGCAACACGAGGAAGGATTTCACCTTTTTTTTCTTCTAAAAAGTATTTGTGCATAATAGGGTCTATTCCAGCTGTTGTTCCAGCAATGATAGAAGTAGAACCTGTGGGCGCAACAGCAAGAAGATATGCATTTCTTAACCCAAAGTTGTGTACATTTTGAGCCAGAGATTTCCAAGCTTTAGAATTATAATTACGACGAGTAAAGTAACTACTATCATACCATTCAGATCCTTTAAAATGAGAATAACTTCCTTTTTCTTTTGCAAGATTCATACTTGCCTCAATTGCTAGATAATTAATTTTTTCTAAAAGAGTATCTGCAAAGGAGAGATGCTCTTCGGATTCCCATTGAATTCCTTTTTGAACCAAAAGATGGTGATAACCACTAAGTCCAAGCCCGATTGCACGATATTGTTGATTGGTGTGTTTGGCATAAGTTAGTGGGTATGCATTTAAGTCAATTACATTATCAAGAGCTCTAACAACAGTCTGGATAATATGTTGTAATTCACTATGATTTTCTATGTCAATATGACCGAGGACCAAAGAAGCTAAATTACAAACAACAAAGTCTCCAGGAATGTTTTTTTCTACAATAACCGTTTCTCCATTAATTTCAACAAATTCAGGTTCTAATTGTTGAATTGCACTCATATTTTGTAAGATTTCTGTACATAAATTAGAAGAATAAATAGTTCCACAATGTTTATTGGGATTGGATTCATTTACAAGGTCTCTGTTAAAAGTAAAGGGAGTTCCAGTCTCTACTGCAGATTTAACAATCATTCTAACAAGATCTTTTAAAAGAATTTCTCGTTTGGAAATACGAGGGTCTTCGACGCATTCAAAATATTTCTTTTCCCATTCAAGACCATAATAATCTTCCAGACTATATCCTTTTATAGTCATAATTTCATGGGGGCACATCATATACCAAGTGCTATTAATATTTGTTTTGGCCATTCTCCAAAACAAATCAGGATAACAGATACCAGGAAAGACATCATGGGCTTTGCTTCGATCATCACCATTATTAGTCTTTAATTGAAGGAATTCAGGTAAATCCTTATGCCATGCATCTAAATATACAGCCACAGACCCTTGACGGACACCTAACTGATCAACAGCGACTGCAGTGTCATTTGCAAGCTTGATCCAACGAATAACACCTCCTGCTACGCCTTTAAATCCACGAATATCGGAACCGCTAGCTCGAACTTTTCCAAAATAGAGACCCATTCCACCACCAGATTTAGAAACTTTTGCAAAATTGTCAATGGATTTATAGATTCCACTTAAAGAATCATCTACAGTGTCAATAAAACAAGAGGATAGCTGATGATGAGGCTTTCTAGCATTGGATAGGGTAGGTGTGGCCATGGTAATTTGAAGTTTACTAAGAATATCATAAAAATTTTGTACAAACTTCATACGATTGTTTTTTTCAGGCATTCCTAGATGTAATGCAATTCCCAAAAACATTTCTTGTGGAGTTTCAACAACTATATTATCAAAAGTACGAAGTAAGTATCTTTTGTATAAAAGGCTTAGACTACTATAGGTGAGTAAATGATCTCTTGCAGGATCTATAAAACTAGAAGCCATATTTAACTCATCTTTGGAATAATTTTCTTCTAAGTAACTTCCATAAAGCTTTGATTGTGTATATTGTTTGATTTTATCTGCAAAACAATGAATATTATGTTTTGTATTCTGTGCATTAACTTCTGATTCTATCTTTATTCTAAGCAATCGAGCTGAAATGAATTCCCAATCAGGAGCTTCACTGCTAGTTAACTCTAAAGCAGATCGAATAAGACAATCAAGTTTTTTAGATCTAGACATTTCTGGGGAAACAAAAGATTTTACTTTATAATATAGAGGCTCTATATCATACAGAGTGGGATAATCTTCTTGAATTTGATGTAATGCGATAAAAACATCTTCTTGAAAATCTAAATTTCTAAATAAATCAAGAGATTTACGCAGGTGCATATGTTTGTCCCTGTATAAAATATAACTTTTTGCAACTTGATGCTCCCCATTGAACATTAGTTCAGATTCTACGTAATCTTGAATTTCTTCAACACTCATAATTTTTTCCGAAGAGTCGGAATTTTCAATTATATTTTTTATCTTTTGTACAATTTCATCAATAATAGTTTCAGCAGGAGTCTTTTCAACACTAACAAAAGCTTTGATAAGAGCCTGTTTGATTTTATCTTCTAGAAATGGAACTTTATCACCATTTCTTTTTTGAATTAATTTAGTCATATTAACCTCCAATAAACAATATGTAGTATTTGCTTTAAATAATATCACTATATATAGATATGTGTCAATAATAATAGTTATCGTTACTAAATTAAATTTTGTTATAATAATTAGTGGCATATTTGATGAATTGAAGTGCTGATTTGGAATGTACTTTATCTTTGCGTGTGACAATATATAGATTACGTTTATTGCTATGAATACCAAGGGGGAAAGTTAACACCTTTTCTTGTTTTACCAAATCTTCGACTGCGATGTTTGAAATCATGGAAATACCAAGTCCACTTACAATACTATTGCGAATGGCTTCTTGATCATTCATATGTGCAACAGTCAAAAGGGTAGAAGGGTCAATTTCAAGAGAAGAAAGAAATTTTTTTGATTCCTGTTGTGTGCCTGAATTATCATCTCTAAAGATAATAGGTTCTTTTAGTAATTCGAATATTGGGTTATCTAAAGTGGTATATTTTTGAAAATTAGAATTATTGGGTGTAGCAATTACAATTTCATCTTGATAAAACATTTTAAAGACACAACGAAAATCATCAATGGTTGTTCCTACAAATCCAATATCGAGACTACCATCAAGTACGCGATTGATGACTTGTATACTTCCGCTTTGCCAGATATGGAACGAAAGTTGTCTACGATTTTTACGAAAAGAAGATAATATTTCTGGAAGAAGATAAGTAGAGGGAATTGTGGAAGCACCAATAGATATACTGCTGGATTCAAGTTCAGAAAATTCGGAAATAGCAGCATCTCTTATTTGTAGAATATGACGTGCGTAGTTATAGAAGGAATGACCATGTTCAGTTACTATAAATTGTTTGGTAGTACGATGAATTAAAAGTGTATGTAATTCTTCTTCTAAAGAATGTATATAGGAACTAACAGTTGGTTGTGATAAATACATTTGTTTGGCTGCACTAGAAAAACTTTGCGTATCTACTGCGGCTACAAAGGCTTCTAATTGATTAAAATTCATAAAATACCCCCTCATTCCAATTTGGAATGACATCTATTAAAAAATTGAATAAACCTTATGATAAAAGGTAAGTTGAATATAGTATAAGATTATTTATAAGAAAAAGCAATATAACATATTAGTTATTTAAATAAATAATTAAACACAGAAGAAGTGTTTTGCTATAATCATTTTAGTTAAAAGAAGATAGCACAGAGGGAGGGTCACTTGAATAAAAGCATTACAAAAATTATGATAGTACCACATTGTATTTTGAATACAGCAAGTAAAGTTATGGGACCATTAGATGAATTAGAAACACAAAATAGAAAACGTTTTTTAGAATATGCAGTAGAAGAAGAAATACAAATGCTTCAATTACCATGCCCAGAGATGATTCAATATGGAGTTAATAGATTTGGACATGTAAAAAATCAGTTTGATCATGAGTTTTTTAGAAGAGAATGTAGAAAAATGTTGGATCCTTTGATTTTACAAATAAAAGAATACAGTAAATATCCAGAGCGTTTTGATATTATTGGGATTCTTGCAATTAATCAAAGTCCCAGTTGTGGAATTCGGTTGACATGTAAGGGAAATTGGAAAGGCGAAATTTCTGGTGCAGAATCATTAGAAAAGGTTGCTATTGTTGAAGAGCCAGGAGTATATATGGAAGAAATTATGAAACTGTTAGAACAAGAGCAGTTGATCATAAAAATAAAAGATTTGGGAGAATTCATAAGCGAATTATCCTATACAAACAAGGAGAAATGAAAATGAGAAATTCAAACACTTTAAAATTAACACTTTGTGCATTGGCAATTACAGCCAATATTGTACTAGGGATTGTAACATCCATGTTAAAGCTTCCAATCTATTTGGATACATTGGGAACGGTAGTTGTAGCGGTTGCAATTGGAACTTCTTATGGAGTTATAGTAGGTGCTTCAACAAATATTTTAACAGCGTTGATTTATAGCCTTCAAGATATGCCATTTTTATTGGTTAGTGTCGCAGTTGCTTTGGTTGTAGGGTATGCAGCTAAGAAATTCAAATTTACATTAGTAACTGCAGTTGTTTGCGGATTGATTTTGAGTATCGTATGTCCATTGATTGGAACTCCTATTGGAATTATAATTTATGGAGGTATTACGGGAACAGCATCAGATATTATTATGCTTACATTAAAAGCATCAGGAAGCAGTATTTTTGCCGCATCATTTATTGCAAAAGTGGGAAGTAATTTAATTGATAAAGTGGGAACATGTATTATAGCTTATTTCCTAATCCGTCAAATTCCAACTCATGTGTTAATGAAATTTCATGAAAAAGCATAATTTAAACATAGTTAACTCTTGTTCTTTAAAGCAATGGAATTAGTTTGATTCCATTGCTTTATTATATTTCAATAATAAATATGCTTAATTCATAATTTGAAACCGATATAATAAAAGAGAAAGTGTATTTTTATAGGGAGGTAAAAAAATGATTGATGAAATATTAGCATTTAACAAAGAATTTGTAGAAAATAAAAATTATGAAAAATATAGTACGAGTAAATATCCAGATAAAAAAACAGCGGTTGTTTCATGTATGGATACAAGGTTGACTAAATTATTACCAGCAGCTCTAGGATTAAAAAATGGAGATGTGAAACTTATAAAAAATGCAGGAGGCGTTATTACACATCCATTTGGAAGTGTAATGAGAAGCCTTTTAATTGGAATCTATGAGTTGGGTATCCAAGAAATTTTAGTGATAGGACATACGGATTGTGGAGCTAGATCAACAGATAGCAAACAAATTATTTCCAAAATGAAAAAAAGAGGAATTACAGATGAAAGAATTAAATTAATAGAGTCTTGTGGAATTGATTATGACAGATGGTTGGGAGGATTCCAGGATCTGAATACATCAATTATGAAATCAGTGGAGATGGTAAAAAATCATCCACTGATTCCTAAAGATATATCTGTTTATGGGTTAATTATTGACTCATCAACAGGAGAATTAAAAAGACTATAAATTGAAATATCAAAGCTTTATCGGGAGTTCTTGTGGCTTTTTTACTTATAATTGTGTACAATATAAAGGAGTAACGTGTTATATTAATATGCAAATATAGAAGAAGGAGCTTAAAATGCAAGGTAAAGATTTAAAACGTATAGGCTTGATTAGTTGCTTTATCTTGGGTTTACTGGTTTTAGGAATTGGATTTGTATTTTCAAAGACAAATACACCGGATGTATTTGAAAATACATTGAAAAATGTAGGCTCAGATTGGAATGTTACTACAAATCAAGATGAATTTAATATCATTGTGGATTTACCAACAGAAACTCCAGAAGTTGCACTTGGAAATACCATAATATTAGAAAAACAACTGGCAGAAAATTTGGAAGATAATACATATTTATTTTTTAGGGCTTCCCATCAAAAAATAAGAGCTTATATAGAGGGAAGTTTGATATATAGTTTTGGTTGGGAAGAAGAACGTTTTTTTGGTCAAACGCCGGCATCAGCTTGGATTTTAATACCATTAAACGAAGAATATGCAAACCAAACAATCCATATTGAAATAACTGGGGTATATGATCAGTATACAAATGTAATTCATGGAATGTATATGGGAGATAGAAGCGCAATCATACAAAATGTAGCACTGTCTCATATTGGTTCTATAATAATATGTTTATGTTTTATTATTATGGGTATTAGTATGTTGACAATTGCACAAGCTTTAAATAATAGAGATAATACTATTTCTTTAAAACGATTAGGTTTTTTATCTGTAGTCATAGGACTTTGGAGTCTATGTCTTACGAATGTTTTGCAAATTTTTTATGCAAATGTGTATTTCTTATTGAATATTGAATTTTTCCTTTTTTATATGATTTCTCCTTTATTTATATGGTTTTTAATGTCATTTAAATACTATAAAGAGAAAAAAGGACTGAATTTTTTATTCTGGATATCATTACTTCAATTTTTGTTGATAGAATTTTTGCAGGTGTTTAACTTTGCAGACTATTTGGAAACAATAGGAATTATACATGTTTTTATGATTGTATCCATTTTATATTTAATAGCAACAGGTATTTATGATTTAATAAAGAAAAAAGCACCTAGGGAAGTTAATATTCTTATTGAATCAACAATTATTTTATCTTTTTTTTCTGGAATTGATATATATCGTTTTTATCGAGTTGACAATTTTGACGAAGGATTTTATTCGAGAATTGGAGTGCTTTTATTTATAACAATATGGACTGTACAAGTTATTGTTAATATGTCGAAAAATTATGTAGATCATGCAAAAACAGAAGCATTAGAAATTTTGGCATATGAAGATTTAATGACTGGATTAAAAAACAGAACGGCATTTGAGAAATGGGTAAGAGAATATCAGGATAGTGAATTTTTAGAGGAAGTATATATTATTGTTTTTGATATGAATGGTTTAAAAGCAATTAATGATAAGTTGGGACACACAAAGGGTGATCAAGCTATTATAGCAATTTCTAAGACGATTCAAGAAATGTTTCAAGAATTTCAAGGAGAGAGTTATAGAATTGGTGGAGATGAGATTTGCACTATTTTTCCCAAAAAAGATTATACAAAAGATTTTATGGAATATATTATTGAAAAATTTAAAAAAAGAATAAGAATATTGAGTGAAGAGATGAAATTTTGTTTTTCTGTGGCAGCGGGATGGTCAGATGTATCGGTAAAAGAAAACCGAGATATTATGAATGCTTATAAGCAGGCAGATTCAAAAATGTATGAGCAAAAACAGAAAATGAAAGATCAAGAAAAAGAAGCAGGTAGTCAGGATTGCTAGGAGTATTTATGTATTATAAATTGAAAATTAAATTAATAACTATTTTAGGAATTGCTTTGATATTGTTAGGGTGTAGTCATATAAATTCGGAACAGGAGATAAGGGAAGATTCGGTAGGGATAGAAGAATCTCAAATCAAGGAACAAGAGTCTGAAGAAATTGAGTTGAGCGATCAAAGTGCAATTAAAGATATTGAAATAGAGAATCAAGCAAGCGAGGATGTAACAAAAAGTATAGAGTTACAAACAGAGATCGCTAATAATGAAATTGCTACAGAAATTGAAACAAAGGAAGTTCAAACAATACAAAGCATAAAAACAGAAGAAAGTGAAGAAGTAGATATTGATATAGAAAAGCAAGACATTGAAGTAGAAAACCAAGATGTTGATGTAAATAACAAAACGATATCAGACTTAGAAGTTGAGATTCAAAATGATAGTTTAGAAAACCAGCTTATTTATAATACACAAATAGAGAAAATATACACAAAAATTAATGAGATTAGAGTGGAAAATAATTTAAATATTTTAAGTTATAATTTACTTTTGACAGAAGTGAGTAGTTACAGGGCGATGGAATGTGCATATTATAATTATTTTCATCATGAAAGACCGAATGGGACAAAGTTTTCTACAGTGGCAGTGGCTTATGGAGTTACGTATTCGAAAATAGGAGAAATCTTGGCATACAGATGGTCTACGGTAGATGATGTAATACAGGCATGGATGAATTCAGAAGGTCATAAAGAAGAAATTTTAGATGGAGAATATAATGAGATGGGTGTTGGGATAGCATCGAATAAGGATAATGAATTATATTGGGTAGTTACTTTTAAATAGAAAGCAGGGAGGGGCATACTATGAAAAGAATCTCAATACATAAAAAAATAGTAATTATTTTTATAGTTGTATTTATGGTTGCGACATTATTAATTGGTGTAGTGGGATATATTATGTCAAAAAATGCGTTGGATAAAAAAGGCCGGCAAATTTTGAAAAATAGTGTGGAACAGGCAATGATGTTAATTCAGGAAGAGTGCGGCTACGTAGAAGAGGGAAAGGTTAGTGAAAGAGACGCGCAAGAAGCGGTTAAAAGACAACTACTTGGGAAATTGAATGAAGATGGAACGCGTGATTTAAATCATATGATTGATTTGGGTAAAAATGGCTATTTTATTATTTATAATAGTAAAGGAGATGAAGTATTACATCCAATATTGGAAGGACAGAATGTATGGGATGTAACAGACTTTAGAGATAAGAACAGATATATTGTACAAGAACAAATTCATCAAGCAAGAGAAGGTGGTGGATTTATGACATATGAATGGAACTTGCCATATTCAGATGAGGTAGACACCAAATTATCTTATTCTCAATATTTTGAAGAATGGGATTGGGTGGTTATTTCAACAGCTTATAAATCAGATTTTAATGCGGATGCAAATAGAATACTTATTACATTATCGATTATTACAATAAGTATGGCAGTTATTGTAATATATCTGTTTAATAGATATGTTCATATTATTACAAATCCAATTCAAAAGGTTATAAAAGGAATGGAAGCAGTAGCTCGAAAAGATTATTATTTGATAGAAGATGGTGCATCAGGACTAGAAGCAGCTGCATTGGTCAAAGGATATAATCAAATGACCCAATATTTAGACGAAGCAGAACATAATATTGAAATACAAAATCAAAAAATTGCTTATATTGCTTATCATGATGATGTAACGGGAATGCCTAATTTTCACAGGATGAAACAGGTGTTTTCAGAAAAGCTTTTGCAAGAGAAAAAAGGATGTATGGTTTTAATTAATATTGTTGGATTAAATGTTGTAAATGCAATTATGGGATATGATAAAGGAAATCAATTAATTAAAAGTGTTGGAGAATTTATTTTAGATAAACAGGATTTGTTTTTTGGAGCAAGAACAAGTAGTAATGAGTTTGCATTATTGCTTGAATCAAAAGAACGCGAATGTAGTATTTTGCAGTTAAAACAATTAAAAAAGGACGCATTGAATTTTGTAAAAGAAAATGGATATGGACAGATGATAGATTTTCGTTTTGCAGTGGTAATGTATCCAGATCATGCAGATAATTTTGATGAGTTATATGAAAAAGCAATTTTAGTTATGAAATTAATTAAAGATTGTAAGATTACAGATATAATGATATATCGAGATAGTATGAAAGAGGAAATGGAAAAAGAATTAAATCTGGCATCTTTACTAAAACAAGCATTTATCGAAAATGAAATCATTCCATATTATCAGCAGAAAGTGGATTATACAACGGGCCAGATAATAGGAGTGGAAGCACTGGCTAGATGGAATTCCAAAACACTGGGGCTTGTATCACCAGGAGAATTTCTGCCCTTGATTCATCAAATGAATCTGACTAATGAGTTTAATATCTATATGTTGAATAAAGTATTGGAAGATTATCATAAGCTTACAGATAAATTTAACGAGGATATATGTGTATCAATAAACATAACTCCTTCTACATTTTTGGATCCTGAATTTTTTGATAAAGTACAAAATGCGATTTATGTTTATGATATTTTACCTCAAAAATTGATTCTTGAAATTACTGAAGATATTTTCATATCAGATATGGAAGCCGTTCAGAAAATCACAGAAAGTCTTCATGGAATTGGAGTTCGTATTTCGTTAGATGATTTTGGGTCTGGTTATTCGTCATTGAATTATCTTACAAGAATTAATTTTGATGAGCTTAAAATAGATAAAACATTTATTGATAGAATTGTTTATGACGACACAACTTTTGAATTAGTTGGTATTTTCTGTCATATAGCAAAAGTATGTGGATATGAAATTATTGCGGAAGGTGTAGAAACAGAGGAACAACTAGATAAATTAAAAAATATGGATATTAAAATAATTCAAGGATATTTATTTTCGAAACCAGAGTCGATATAAACATCAATATGTAGTTTTTAATACTACATATTGATGTTTACAAAAATCTTCTTATATAGTAAAATACTACTTAAATATTAAAGATTGGCAGAGGTTAAAAAATATGAATTTTCAGATAATATCAGACGGATCTTGTGATCTTCCTATAGACATTGTAAAGGAAAATCGGCTAGAAATTGTTCCCTTTTATGTTTCATTTGATAGTGTGGTTTATGAAAAAGAGGGTGTAGATATTCAAATTAGGGATTTTTATAATAAAATGGTGGAGAATCCAAAAGAATATCCAAAATCTTCGCTTCCTTCAGTTATAGATTATTATGATGTTTTTGTTCCGTATGTAGAAAAAAACATTCCAATTATTTGCATTTGTATTACTACAAAATTTAGTGGATCTATGCAATCGGCATTAAGTGCAAAAGATTTAATAAAAGAAGAATACGAAGATGCAGAGATTACGGTTATTGACGCAAAAGTAAATACGATATTACAAGGTCTTTTGGTGTTAGAAGCTGCTAAATATCAAAAAAATGGCGCATCTTATAAAGAATGTATTGAAAAGATAAATGAAATTAAGAATACTGGTCGTATTTTTTTCACAGTAGGAGATATGGAACATTTAAAAAAAGGAGGCCGTATTGGTAAGTTAACAGGGCTTGCTGGTTCAGTACTTGGTATTAAACCCATTATTACATTGAAAAAAGGAGAAATATTTCCATCAGGTATTACAAGAAGTCGTAAAAAGTCAAAGAGTAAAATATTGGCACTTTTTTGTGAGTATATAAAGGAAATGGGTCTTGCAATAGAAGAATGTAGTATAGGTGTTGGATATGGATATGATATAGAAGAAGCACAGGAATTTCGGAAATATGCAGTAGAATACCTGAATAAGGAGCTGAAACCGAATAAAAATATATGCATAGAAGATATAAAATTGGATCAAATAGGTGCAACAATAGGCGTTCATACAGGGCCTTATCCATTGGGTCTTGCAGTTATAAAAAGGGCGTAATATTATAATAGGGATTAAAAGTTGGATGGATTTAAACATGAATTATATAAAGTGTTTTATCTGTTTGACTTTTTTTTATTAACCGAATATATGAGTTTATATGGAGATATAAAGCAATATGTAGTATAATTAAACCAATCGGTATAAATCTTTGTTTCTTTTACATCATAAATAAGATAACCCAATTTTGATTAACATAATTATGGAAAGTGTACTGTAAGTTTGCTTTTAACATTTACTTTTTTTTAGTGTACCTAGATATAATATATTTAGAAGGGTTTTAGGTGAAAATCAAAGGGGGAGAAATATGATTAATCATTTGAATTTTTATAAAATATTAGAACACCTAGGGGATGGTGTAATCTGTGTCAATGAGAACAATGCAATTAAATATCTTAATAAAAAAGCGGCTAATATTATAGACAAAAAAGGATTACCTTCAGAAGGAGGACGAGTTCAAGACTTTTTTGATGTACGTACAGATAAATCTGGGTCTATTATTTTGGATTTAATTGAGGAAGTAAGAATTACAGGTGATTCAAAGGGATTGGAAGAAAATGCGTATATATGTATAACAGGAAAAATAAGAACCTATATATCGGCAAGTTTATCTAGAATAGAAATGGAAGAAGAAAAATATGTAGTTATTAATTTTCGTGAAATTACTGAAATGAAAAAAACAGAATTGGAAATTTTAGATCGAAAATATGATTTGGAAAGAATTTTTAATGACATACCAATAGGAATAGCAATTGTTGGTATAAATAAAAGAGTGAAACATATTAACCCATATTTTAGAAAGTATTTTCATATAAAGAAAAATAAAGAATTTTTATTATTTGGGGATTTAATTCAGTGTATTTATGCAGTAGAGAATGGCTGTGGAAAAAGTAAAAACTGTGAAAATTGTAAAATAAAACAAAATATAGAAAATTCTATGAGCAAGAATAAAGTTCCTTATAAAATACAGGTTGAGATAACACATAAAATAGAAAATGAATTTTTTTCAAGAAGGTGTGAAATTGGATTTATCCAATTTAAAAATTCAGAACAAGATGAAATCATGTTAACAATTGAAGATATTATAGAATAGATTTAGATATAAAAATAGAGCAAAAGATTATAGAAAATAATCTTTTGCTCTATTTTTAAGGATTATTTATGTAATAGGATTTTTTCTTCAAGTTGTGACTTTGGAACAAATCCAATTGTTTTATCCATAATTTTTTTGTCTTTTGATACAATAATTGTTGGAATTGTTGAAACTTGATATCTTGCTGCAAGATCTGGATATTGGTCAACATCTACTTTTATAAATGTAATATCTTCATGAGCATTTGAGATTTCTTCAAATATAGGTGCTACCATTTTACATGGACCACACCATGTTGCAAAAAAGTCCACTACAACAAGTCCTTTTTCAATTATTTCATCGAATTCTTTTGTATTTACATGTTTTACCATAGTTATACCTCCTTGTTTTTTAATTTATCTAAATAAGTGACTGCTGATAAAGCTGCAATATTACCTTCGCCAGCGGCTTTAATATATTGGTATGGTACACCAACAATATCTCCAGCAGCAAAACAACCTGATAGGTTCGTTTCCATTTTACGATTGACATCAATGTGATTTTTATTAATAGAAAGTCCAGGAACCAATTGACCTGGAGAGACACTTTCTCGAAGTATAAAAATACCGTCAACTTTTATAGTGCTATTTTTCATAACTAATGATTTTACAAATTCATTGCCCTGAATTGCAATTGGAATATCTAGTATAACTTGAACATTTTCATCAACTTCTACAATATCAGGATACATAGGTACATAATATACTTTTTCTGCAATAGATGCAACGAAATTTACTTCATCTTCCTCATGTTTATTGTAGGAGATAATTACAACATCCTTACCACGATATAAAGGGGCATCACAAGTTGCGCAATATCCAACACCTTTGCCTAAGAATTCTTCTTCTCCTTCTAATGGCTTTCCAAAATTAACACCAGTTGCTAATATAATAGAACTTGCTTCATACATTTTATTAGTACCCATTAAAGAATAATAATTCCCCATATTATAGATTGTATTTATTCGGTCTTCGTTAATTTCAATTCCTAACTGGTCAATATGTTTTTGGAATTGGTCGGCCAGTTCTTCACCACTTATATCAGGGAGTCCTAAATAGTTATGAATTTTAGGGGCGACTGTTATTTTTTTGCTTAAATTTTTGTTACCAAAAATAACAGCATTTTTTTTTCTTATTTTGGCATTTAAAGCAGCTGATAAACCGGCGACACCGCTTCCAATGATTGCAATTTCGTATCTTTCCATATGACATCTCCTGTAATTAAGTATTCAATAAAGCTGTAATATATTTTTCGATTTTATCTGGAGTGGTACTAGGAGAAAAGCGTTTTATAACTTTACCATTGGAATCAATAAGGAATTTTGTGAAATTCCATTTGATTTTTGAACTAAAAAATCCACCTTTTTGTTTTTTTAAAAATTTATAAAGGGGATGAGCGTCTGAACCATTAACATTAATTTTCTCAAACATTGTGAAAGTTACACCATAGTTCATCTGGCAAACTTCATGAATTTCCTGGTTGTTTCCTGCTTCTTGGTTGGCAAATTGATTACATGGAAAACCAAGAACTTCCAATCCCTTTTCTTTATATTGCTTGTGTAAAGATTCCAAACCGGTTAATTGAGGTGCTAATCCACATTTACTTGCAGTATTAACGATTAAGACTACTTTACCTTGAAAATCGGACATTGACACTTCTTGCCCACTCATTTTTTTTGCTTTAAAATCATAAAAATTCATAAAAACCTCACTTTCTTAAAAGAAGAAACACTATTAAATTGCATACAATCTTTATATAGATAATAGATCATAACAAAGTATTTGTCAAGAAAACAATATGAATGATGAAATTATATATCGAATAACGAAAAAAATTGTTATAATAGAGGAAAATAGGGAGGTATTAAAATGAAACTATATGCCATTGGAATTGGAGGAAGTATTATGCAATCCAATATAGAAGTACATGATTTACAATTTATTATTGCGAATAGTATAGAAGAAACTTATGATATTTTAAGAAAGAATTGGTATGGAACAGAGCTTCATATGGATGAATATAAGGAAATATCAGTGATTGATAATTATGAAATTATATTAGAAGAATATCCTCAAAAAGATTTTTTGGAACTGTACTTTGTGAATATGGGAGGATACAAAACAAATCATTTTGGAGAGTTGCATGAATATGGGCTTTGCGCCGCAAATTCTCGGGAACAAGCAAAAAAATATGGAGAAGAAACCATGTTGTTACAAGCGGATGATAAACATATGGACAATATTTTTAAGGTACAAGATATTTTAAAAAATACTGGAGATAAAAATTTATATATTCATCTTAGGGAAAGTCAAACCAAAGATCAGTTTCAACCTGATTGGAGTGGTTATAAAATATTATAACATAGAAAAGCATCTGTTATTGAAAGTTCTAACTTTGAGAAGTTAGGTTACAATCTAATAAAACAGATGCTTTTTATTTTATGAACGAATAGCCCATCTTAGTTTTGCGGATCTGGCCCGTCCATTGGAATTGCATTCTTCTGCGGAAGGTCTAATTGCATTCGGAGTAATTTCCTTATAAACACCGTTTTGTAATCCTTGCTTAAAAGCTTTTTTCACAAGTCTATCTTCTCCAGAATGAAAAGTTAATATGGCAATTCTTCCGTTAGAAGCCATTGCTGCAGGTAATTTTTCTAAAAAAGTATATAAGACTTCAAATTCATCATTAATATCTATTCGAATAGCCTGAAAAGTTCGTTGACAAGATTTTTTGATATCGCATTCTCTTGAATCAGGAGGTACAGATTGTAAAGTGTCAGATATTAGCTTTCTTAAATCTGTAGTTGTGTCCAAAGGTATTTTTTTACGCTTGTAGTTGATAATAGATTTGGCTATTTCATTGGCATAGGGTTCATCGGAATTTTCCCAAAGCATGTAAGCAATCTCATCTTGACTCATTTCATATAAACGTTCCTTTGCGGACAATCCTTTTAATGGGTTTAGCCTTAAATCCAGAGGGCCATTTGTTTTAAAAGAGAATCCTCGGTCAGGATTATCTATTTGCATCGAAGAAACACCCAAATCAGCAAGAACAAAGTCTAAAGGACCGGAAGCTGCCACTACTTGATCAATTTGAGAAAAGTTAGTATGAATGCCTGTAAAAATACAAGAGTCGAATCCCTTGTCTTTAAGACGTTCAATGGTTTTCGCTAGTTCAATTGGATCAATATCTGTTCCATATAAATGACCAGAACCATTTAATCTTTGAAGAATTTCAGAGGAATGACCACCATAACCTAGGGTTGCATCCATACCTATTTGACCGGGCTGAATTTGTAAAAAATCCATAATTTCATTGACACAAATAGAACGGTGTGTACCGATTGGTGTATTTCCTTTTTGTATAATTTTTTCTATTGTATTCTGATATTTTTCAGGATTAAGTTCTTTGTATTTTTCTTTGAATTTTTTTGGGTGAGTACCCGAATAACGGACTCTTCTTACATGGTTTGATTCTTGATTATTCATAATTTTTAACGGAAAAACCGCATACCTCCATAAATCTAATTGATATTTCTTATGTTAACAAATTCAGTTGTTTAACGCAAATAAATTATATGGAGTATGAAGGTGGAAAGTTAGATTAAAAACAATTTTTTTAGTGTGGATATAAGACTTTAGGATTCTACTCTTCACATTTAAAAAAAATCTGTTATAATTAAATTGCACATAATTTAATTCAATGCATAAAGTAATTAAAATAATAGATAGTATTTTATAA
>JBFHFI010000036.1:0-16557 GCA_041583675.1 Butyrivibrio sp.
AATCCGAATTAGAATCTCGTGCTGAAATTCAATACGAGACTTATTCATTGGTAATTGAGACAGAAGCATTAACTATGGTTGATATGGCTTCAAAAGACCTTTTACCTGCTGCTATAAAATACACTACTGAAGTTGCCGCTTCTATTAATGAAGTAACAGCTGCTGGTATTGATGCAACTGCTCAACAGGAAATGCTTACAGATATTTCAACAAATCTTTCTGAAGCAAAAAAGGCACTAGATACTTTAAAAGCAGACCTTGCAAAAGCTCATCATATTGATGGTGCAAAAGAGTTAGCTGAATATTACAGAGATACTATTAAAGTTGATATGGAAGCATTACGTGCTCCTATTGATGAACTTGAAATGCTTGTTGATTCTGAATATTGGCCAATCCCTACTTATGGCGATCTTCTTTTTGAAGCATAATATTTATATTTAAAAACCTTGGCTCCAATGCCAAGGTTTTTTTATTTAACACTTATATATATCAACAGAGAGTTCTCTTACCCCCTTATATTCATTTATTCCTCCCTTCCAGTAAAATAACACCACTCCTCGCTCAATCTTTCTCTATGGGGATTTTAAAGTGTAATTATCTGCTGAAAATATAAAAAAGCGTCACTCTATAAATATTAGAGTAACGCTTTTTTCATTATGTTATAATTATGCTTCTTTATCTTCTTTTTTTCTGAAAACAAGTGATCCGCCTACAACTGCTGCCATTCCTAATCCAACAAGTAATGCTAATTCAAATACTGATGTTTTATCTGAAGTATTTATATCTGTATCCGCTTCTACTTCCCCAGCTTTCTCTGTTACTTCTTCTGTATCAGCTTCCACTTCTCCGGCTTTTTCTGTTGCTTCTTCTGTTGTTGGTTCTTCAACCACATCTGTATCCGCTTCTACTTCTCCAGCTGTTGTCGCTTCTTCTGTTTCTACTGGTATTGCTGTTGCTGTATAGCTTGCATAATAATCTACGCTTGCTTCACATGTTCCTATCTCTACTGGATTACCTTCTTCATCAACCCATCCTGCAAATACATAAGTATTAATCTCATCTGCTGCTTTGGTTGGCTCTGTTGGTAATACAATTACATCTCCATAAAGAACTGCTTCATCTAATAATATCACTGTTTCTCCATCTTCATCAAAGAATGTGACTGTATATTCGATTGGTGTTGCTGTGTAGCTTGCATAATAATCTGCATTTCCTTCACATGTTCCTATCTCTACTGGATTACCTTCTTCATCAACCCATCCGGCAAATGCATAAGCATTAATCTCATCTGCTGCTTTGATTGGCTCTGTTGGTAATACAATTACATCTCCATAAAGAACTGCTTCATCTAATGCGATTACTGTTTCCATATCTTCATCAAAGAATGTGACTGTATATTCGATTGATGTTTCTGTGTAGCTTGCATAATAATCTGCATTTCCTTCACATGTTCCTATCTCTACTGGGTTACCTTCTTCATCAACCCATCCGGCAAATACATAAGTATTGCTTGCATCTGCTGCTTTGCTTGGTTCTGTTGGTAATACAATTTCATCTCCATAAAGAACTGCTTCATCTAATGCGATTACTGTTTCCATATCTTCATCGTAGAATGTGACTGTATATTCAATTGGTGTTGCTGTGTAGCTTGCATAATAATCTACGTTTGCTTCACATGTTCCTATCTCTACTGGATTACCTTCTTCATCAACCCATCCTGCAAATACATAAGTATTCATTGCATCTGCTGCTTTGATTGGCTCTGTTGGTAATACAATTGTATCTCCATAAAGAACTGCTTCGTCTGATGCTATTACCGTCTCCATATCTTCATCATAGAATGTGACTGTATACTCGATTGGTGTTGCAGTATAACTTGCATAATAGTTTATATTTTTCTTAACTTTATTAATTGTCACTGCATTTCCTTTTGCATTAACCCATCCTGCAAAGGTATAAGTATTCATTGCGTCTGCTGCTTTAATTGGATCTGCTGGAATAACAATTTTTTCTTTGTATAGAAGACTTGCATCTGTTGAAATCACTGTTTCCATATCTTCATCATAGAATGTGACTGTATATTCAATTGGTGTTGCTTCATAAGTTGCTGTATAGCTTGCATTTCCTTCACATGTCTGTGCTACTTCTGTATCCCATCCTGCAAATACATAAGTATTATATTTGTCTGCTGCTTTACTTGGATCTTCTGGTGTAACAATAGCATCTCCATAATGAACTGTATCTGTTGCCAAAACTGTCATTCCATCTTCATCATAGAATGTAATTGTATAATCGATATATGTTGCTTTATACGCTGCTGTATAGCTTGCACTTCCATCACATGTTGTGGCAACTACTGGATTCCAGTTTTCAAATAAATATGTATATGTTAAATCTGCTGCTTTACTTGGATCTTCTGGTATTGCTACTGTTTCTCCCTCTTGATATACATTTGAGATAACCGCATTTCCATTTCCTTCGTCAAATGTTACTGTATACTGATTTACATTTTCTGATGTTGCAATTGTTGCATCCACACCACTTACACCCCAAAAAGTAGAATAACCTGAGCAAGCTAATGCAAGTGCTACTAATGTTTCCCCTGTATAAGATACCATTTTATTAGTAGATACTATTGTTCCACCGTCATTATAAGTTTCTGTAAATGAAAGTATTAAAGTATCTTCAAAACTTTTAAAATAGTTAGTCAAATCATATGTATAGTGATCATGAAAGAATCCTGAATACCAATAAACATATCCTCTTTGTTCATAAGGACTAAAGTGTGGATTAAAATAATTCACATTATCAATCGTTCCATCCACATGTATAATAGATGCCGATATATCACTAATTGTAGTTGTATAATTTTGAGTACTATTTAATGTTCCATCTAAGTAAGTATTAACTTCTAAACTTCCTTTTTTTCTCACATCAATGTGATTAATATCTCTTGCTGTTCCATTATTAAAAATATTCACATCATAATTATAAGTTGTAATTTCAATTGTTTTCTCTGCCTGATCTGTATATGTCTTCCCATTTTTTCTATAGGTTCCAGAAATTTTCACAGTTACATCGGTTACTCCAGCACTTTTAAATGTTATATATCCTGTATTATCAATAGAAACATATGCATCTGAGTAACTGTCAAATGTAATTTTTGTACTGTTCTTGTTTGAATCCGCTTCTAATTGATATCCTAATGTACCAACCGTAATTTGGTTATTAGTTTCTATCGATACTTCCATATCTTCCCAAAACCAAGCTTGCGTCTCTTCTGTGTTAAAAAGTACCAGAGAGAATACCATTGTTATCATTAAGATAGCGCTCACGATTCTTTTACAACTCGTCTTCATTAAATATTTCATATCTATATCTCCTCCATTTTCCCTACAAACAACTATATCCTTTGATAATCTTATATTAACACACCCATTATAATTTCTTCCCCCCCTCTTTAGGGGGGGATTTTATAAATTTCAAAAAAAATTTCCCATTCAACAATGAATGGGAATAGATACAATCTTTATTCTGGATATATAAGTCTTTCTTCGCTTATATGATCAAGCACCTCTATTTTGTATTTCTTCATATAATATTGTGCCATATTTAAATTATTATCTTGGTAATTCCCACAATCTCTTTCTGAAAATCCTGGAACATCCCCTGTAAATTCTAAGACAAACACAGCTAGTTCCTTTAATACCCCTACAATATCTTCAGATTTTAAATCCCCAGCCAAAATAAGATAGAATCCTGTCCTACACCCCATTGGGCCAAAATAAATCACCCTATCTTTCCATTCTTCATTATTTCTTAAAAATGTTGCACCTAAATGCTCCAATGTATGTATTGCCGCCGTATCCATTACTGGTTCTTTATTGGGTCTTGTAAATCTAAGATCAAATGTTGTCAAAACAGTTTCTTCTATATAATCTTTTCTCGATACATAAATACCTGGTAGTAAATCTATATGATTTACTGTAAAACTTGCTATTTTATTCATACCTATCTCCTTTTCATAAAACACTTATTTCTATCCCTCTATAATCCTCGTTTGGTTCTTATATTCTTTTCCATTTCTTTGTGATTTTGTTTTTCTTTATACATAAAATCATCTGCAAGTTTTATATAATCATCCAATGTTTCCTTTTTTGTTGCTATCTTAGAAAAACTTCCAAAACTCGCCTTGATTTGATAAGGTTTATCTCCTATTGAATTATAGATTTCTAATTTATTTTCAATTGATTCAATTATTTCCTTGGCTCTGGATTCTGAATTTTCACTTGTAAATGCAATAACGAATTCATCCCCACCAAACCTTGAACATATTTCACGTCGATTTGTACTCATCATCATACATTCGGCCATTGTCTTTATCGCCAAATCTCCTTCCGCATGTCCATAGGTATCATTTATATATTTCAATCCGTCTAAATCTATCGAAATAACTGTAAATGGTATCATGTGTTTACTACTTTTTTTCAAATGTTCCCCAATATTTCTATAAAAGCCATGCCTATTATAAATATGTGTCAAAACATCACATACATAGAGTCTTGCTTGTGTCGTTCTATTTACATAAATCTCTAAAATATGTCTAAAATTAAGCAAAAAAGTCTGGTAATAAGAAAATTCAAAACTATTCACATCAAATGTATTTCCAATATAACCCACTGTAAATCCTTGTAAATGTACAGGTACAATCATTAAATACTCATTATTTTCTAAAACCTCTTCTATATTGGGCAATAAGTCTGCCACCTTACATTTTTGTTGGTCTACCATTTCTTGTTCTTTTGAATGCATCGGAATCCGCATGCTATCCGTATATTTTGAATAATCATCTTCTTCCCTATTAAAAGTTGTTTTAATATCAGCCTTTTCATCTAAAAAATCATCATTAAAACACATCCAACATTCTTGTATTTTTGAATTTCTAAAATAATCTGGAATCATATCAAATATATAATGCAAATCCGGATAATTACTTAATTTTGCAATCATATTATACATTCCTTGAATATAAAAATCATAATTATCATTTTTGATTTTTTGAGTATATAATCTTTCTTCCACATTTTCAGTAGGAAGATTATTACATCCGCAAGATGCTCCAATACGATTTATATAATCAATTTCAATATCCTTATTCATCCTTTTTCCATCCGCATTATCAAAAACAGCTTGGAAAATAGCATTTCTCAATGCTGACACATCAAATTCTGCGGTAGTTAATCTCGGAGAATAATATTTTTCAATTTCAACACCATCAAACCCTGTAACAACAATTTGATCCGGCACTTGAATTCCATGTTTTTTAAGTGTTCTCATACATTCAATTGCTACATAATCCCCTGCGCACACAATTGCCTGTGGTAACTCCCCTTGTTCTAACATACGTTCTATTTCTATTTCAGCCGAATCAGACCAAAAATCATCAGAATCTGCAATTGTATTTATATGGTTCTCTTTTAAAGTTTTTCTAAAAAAAGCAATTCTCTCTTCAGAAAAAACATAATTTTCTTCTCCTGCAAGAAATTTAATATCCGTAAATTGATGTGTTTCCACTAGATGATTAATAATTTTTTCAAATGCAATTCCATAGTCGAATGAAATATTAATACACCCTTGTATATAATGATCCACCGAAATAATCGGAACCTGATATTTAATTGCTCTATTAACAAGATTATTCAGTATATCCATATGTTTAAATGTAGCTGACATCATGACGATTGCATCAAATCTTTCAACATCAAAAAGGGAAAACACATGACCTTCTCCTATATCATTAATTCCACCATTAACCAAATCTGTAACTGAAGTGAATATCATTATTTTAATTTTCTCTTCTGCACAATGATTGCAAAGTTCTTTCATCACCTTAATTTGATCATAATCTTTAAACTTCGTAAGACATAAAGCAATTACCTTATACGGCTTGCCTTCTGAAAATTTCTTTTTCATAAACTCCTCCAAATATATTAATTATGAACATATAACTTTCATTATTTATTACCCCTCTTATAATAAGCATAATCTTCACACTCATAATTATCAAGTATTTTTCTAACTACTTAAAATCCATTCTCACTCTATTTTTCATTCCAACAATCTATTAATTGTATAATCTCTTTTATTAGAAAACATAAAAATAAATGCTAAAAAAAGCAAGACCGAACATACCAAAATTGATTTCAACCCATAAAATATAATCAACTCATTTCCTATAATTGCTCCTATTAAAAAGCAAACAATAACCCCATAATACAAAAGACTTCTATATTTAAATATTGCTTTTTTTGATTCAACATATTCACAAAGCGCATCTGTTGCACTTCTTAAATTTCCTATACACATTGTGGTCGCTATATTATTTCCATTGATTTTTTTAAAACTTTCCACTTGAATTCCACATGCCAAAGATGTCAAACTATTCGCTATCAAATTATGATTATATGGAATAAACGCAACCGCCATTAATATGATTGCTTCAACAAAAACTGTAAACTGCCTCCAATGTAATTTTTGAAATCTTGTCTTTAATTTCAATCTGGAAAAGGCTGAAACAGATATTCCCGTAGTAAATGCCAATACAGGGAATAAATACTGGATAGCAATATCCCACTCTCCCTGGGATAAATGAATACCAAACAATATAATATTTCCGGTTTGTGCATTTGCAAATACCTGCCCTCTGCCCATATATGAATATACATCCATAAATCCGCCAGATATTGCTAATATTATTCCTATAAAAAGAGATTCCGATGTATGTATTTGTCTATCCAACATAAAAACCACCTTCATGTATTTAATGATATTTCCCATATCTTATATTTTATCAAAAAATCTGCAGGCAGTTTACCTACAGACTTTTTGTTTATATTCCATTTTTAAATTACAAGTGATGGTGCAGAATAAGCACGATTTGTTAATTCAGCATCAATTAGGTATAAACCTTTGGCGTCTTTTCCAAATAAATCATATCTTTTTATAATATCTTCTGTATTTTTCTCTTCTTCACCCTGCTCTTTTACAAACCAATCCAAAAATTGCATTGTTCGAAAATCTTTTAATTCATATACAGTTGCATATATATTATGAATGGAAGCTGTAACCTGTAATTCATGATCAAAAGCTGCAGTTAATGGTTGTCTAAAATCACTATAACTTGCCTTTGGTCCTTTTATTTCCTTCAATTCCACTTTGGCTCCATTATTCAATAAATAATCCATAAAAAGCATCGCATGATCGCGTTCTTCTTGCGTTTGAATTTTAAACCAGTTTGCAAATCCATTTAAGTTGTTCTCCGCGTAATAATTTGAAATATCCAAATAAATATAAGCAGAATATAACTCAAAATTTATTTGATTGTTTATTTGTTCTATCACTTTGTCGTTCAGCATATTTACTCCTCTCTATATTCATAAATTTAAATAAACAGCTTGAGGTTACCCTCAAGCTGCATAAAATCCATTATTCCACTTTTAAGCCTCTGTAAAAGCATCTTTACCAAGACCACATACTGGACACACCCAGTCATCAGGAATATCAGCAAAAGCTGTTCCAGGTGCGATTCCACCATCAGGATCTCCAATTGCAGGATCATAAATATATCCACATGGGCATTCATAATTCATAGTATTCACCTCCTCTGTTTCTATTTATATATTACCATTTCATATGATTTAATTCAATCATTATTATAAATACTTTTACTTTATATTCTAAACTGTTTCATTCTCCACACCCTTAATTTTTAATTTACTGTCTACATAATCTGTTTCTTAAAATCTAAAATACAAAGTCTTTGTTTTATTAATTATCATCTTACATTGACAAATATTCTTTATAAGATATATTATGATTATATATACTTTTATTCTTTTTTATAGCCACTGTTATCTTTTATTATTCGCTCAACATCCCCTTACTTTATGATTTTAAATTTATATTTTATAATATCCTCGGAGGTGATCATTTGGATTCCAAACGACTATATACTTTTTCCGACTTATTTAATCTAACTGAAATACAAAATTTACAGGACACCTTTTCTAGTGCAACCGGCGTTGCCTCTATTATTACAAAACCTGATGGTACTCCAATCACATCTCCAAGTGGTTTTAGTTGTCTATGTTCAAAAATAATCCGTGGTACTGAAAAAGGTCGTGCAAACTGTCAATATTCCGACTCCATTATTGGAAGACCTTGTAAGACCGGACCTAGAATTCAAAATTGCTTAAGTGCCGGTCTGATTGATGCTGGAGCAAGTATTATGGTCGGTGACCAGCATATAGCAAATTGGATGATTGGACAAGTAATGGATACTGATGCAAATGTTGACAATCTTCTTAACTATGCAGATGAAATCGGTGCAGACCGCAAAGAATTTTCCGAAGCATTAAATACTCTTACAAGGTTGTCACAAGAACAATTCAAAAAAATATCTGAATATTTATTTCTTAATGCAAAATTACTTTCCAATATGGCCGTCACAAATATTCAACAAAAACAAGAGATTGAAAACCGTATTTTAGTAGAGCAACAATTATTTGAAGAAAAGGAACTTTTTAAAATCACAATAAATTCTATTAGAGAAGGTATTATCACCACAAATGAACAAGATAAAATCACATTATTAAATCCTATTGCAGAAAATCTAACTGGATGGACTAATACAAAAGCAATAGGTCACCATCTTAACGAAATTCTTAAGCTTACCACCGCTAATACCCCTGGCACACTTATAAATCCCTTGAATACCTCCCTTAATAAAGAAAACGAATATCTATTATTAAAAAGTGACCCTCTAAATAATCTTTCAAAAAATAACTTATTTGTATCCCTATCTTGTTCTCCTATAAAAGATTCTCTCCAAAATACTATGGGTTCCGTTGTTGTTTTTAGAGATGTCACCTTTGAAAAAAAACAACGTGAACGAATTGAATATCTAAGTTTATATGATTCTTTAACTAACTTACACAATCGCGCCTTTTTTGACCAAGAATTTAAACGTCTTCAAAAAGAGCATGTTTTCCCCCTCTCTATTATTTTAGGTGATGTTAATGGACTAAAAATTGTAAATGATGTATTTGGCCATCTTAAAGGGGATGAATTCTTAAAAATAATAAGTAATATTTTACTAACCTCTTGTAATTCCAAAGCTATCCTATGTCGTTGGGGCGGAGATGAATTTGCTATTTTACTCCCCAAAACCACCAAAACACAAGCACAGAATATTTGCACTCAAATACATGAAAAATGTGAAAAATATCAAGATTTCCCTATTCTTCCAAGTATTGCCTTGGGTTTTGAATCCATGACTTCCGATACACAGACCCTACACAGTATTTTGGAATCCGCCGAAGAAAAAATGTATAAAAATAAATTAAAACAAAAGAAAAGTCCTTACCTAGATCCTGTAAAATCACTACAGCCTTTGCTTCTAGAAAAACAGGGAGAATCTCTTGCTCATATACAAAGATTAATTTATATTGGAAAACAACTTGGGAACAAGTTAAATTTAACCTATGAAGAAATGAAAATTTTAGAATTAGCTGCACAATTTCATGATATTGGTAAAGTTGCAATTCCTGACTCTATTTTATCAAAACCAGATACTCTAACACCTCTGGAAAAAGAGGAAGTCTTTCGCCATTCTGAAATAGGCTTTAGAATTATGCAATCTTCCTTTGAATTCTCACATATTTCAGAAATTATTTTATCACACCATGAACATTGGGATGGTTCCGGGTATCCACAAGGACTCAAGGGCTCAGACATTCCTTTATTAGCTCGAATTATCACTATCTCCGATTCTTATGATTTAATGACTCATAGTAGTCTATATCATCCTATATATACAAAAAAACAGGCTCTTAATGAAATAAGAGCCCTTTCTGGTAAACAATTTGATCCTAATCTTGTTAATTTATTAATACAAATTGAAACTACATAATGTGTTATTTCCCATTTTCAAAATATGCTAAAATTTCCTCAGCATTTGTATCTGGTTTCACTTTTGGCATAACCATTTCAATCATACCCTTTTCATCAATAATATAGGTTGTCCTTACTATTCCCATGGATTTTTTTCCATACGTATTTTTTTCTTTCCAAACATCATAGGCTTGTACAACTTTTTTCTCTGTATCTGATAAAAGAATAAATGGAAGCTTATATTTTTCAGCAAAATTTTTATGAGAGCTTTCTGTATCTTTACTAACTCCTATTACTACAATATTCTTTTCTTTGAATTTATTGTAATTCGTAGCAAATGCACATGCCTGTTTGGTGCATCCAGGTGTATTATCTCTTGGATAAAAATACAAAACTACTTTTTGTCCTATAAAAGATGATAATTTTACCATTTCTCCATTTTTGTCCGGCAAGGTAAAATCAGGTGCCTTTGTTTTATTTTCTAACATAATTTTCTCCTTTTTCATATATATTTTTCTGGAATATTTGTAAATATTGCATCTATGCCTATTTCTTTTAATTTGGATAGGTCCATTGTTTTAATTCTATTTTTACATCCATAAAATGGTTCAAATCTATTATAAACTCTAATTGACAAGCGACTATTAATTTTTGTTTGATCATCGACTTTTTCTAAATCTATATGGATACCATTCGCGCTACTCTCTTGAATTTTATCCATTGCCTCTTGATATTCCGATGCCAAAATTGCTGTCTGAAAACCCGATTCTACTTGATGAATATATTTTAAGGACTCCACATCAAAGGAGGATAAAATAATATGCTCTTCTATTTTATATTTTTTTATAAGTTCTATTATAAGGTTTTCCATCTTTTGATCATCCTTATAAGGTTTCAATTCAATATTCAACATTAAATCTGGATTCACTTTATATTTTTGAATTACCTCAAAAACCTCTTGTATCGTTGGAATCTTCAAGCCCTCAATCACTCCACCCGTCCTATAATCCACAAATCCAAATGTTTGTAATTCCACCAATGTATAATCTTTTACAAAACCCTTTCCATTCATAAGGCGCTGTATAGTATCATCATGAAAGACTATCACCTGATCATCCTTTGTTTGTTGTATTTCTAATTCGATTCCTGTTATTGTTTCCAATTTACAAGCTGCTTCAAATGCTGCTAATGTATTTTCCGGATATGCATAGCTACACCCTCTGTGTGCCCAAATTTCCATATCTGCACTTATATTTTTCAAATATTTTTCCTGTCTTTGTTTTTTTCTTATTTCTAAAAACTCCTCCACTACACCTGCCATTGCAATGGATTCATCATTGGTTAATTTGTAATTTTTACCACCATGTTTATGAATCACGGATGCAAATTCGCAAATTTCATATCTTAGTCCATCTCCTAAAAACTTTGTATTATAATGTTCTGTTGCCCTAAAATCTTCAAAACAGACATCAAATTTTCTTGTCAGCCACCATGGTGATTGGACCAAAATATATCCCTTGGTTCCTGATATTAATAACTGCCCTTCTGATTTGACCCCCACTCCAGTTTTTGACATTGCTAATCCATCTTCGTATCTAAAATATACCTTTGTATATAAATCTATACCATTACTAGCCAAAATACTTTCAAATTGGACTTTTTTATATTCCGTTCCTAAAAGTTTAATAATAGGCAACATTGTGTGACTTCCAAATTCCATAAATGCCCCACCAAATTCTTCATCTTCCATCTCACGTAATTTAGGATCCGTAAGTCTAGAAAAACAAGCTTCTATATCTTTAACTTCACCAATCTTTCCACTTTTAACCATATTTACAATTTGATTAAACCCGGGACAAAATGCCGTTTTAATTCCTTCCATTAAAATGGTATTATGTTTTTCTGCCAATTGAAGTAATTCTTTTGCTTTGTCTTTTGTAAATGCCAAAGGCTTTTCACATAAAACATATTTACCCTTGGACAATGCCCTTTTCGCATAATCATAATGGGTCTCATGAGGAGATGCTATATAAACAGCATCCACTTTATCTAAAAAATCCTCAAATGCTCCATTCATACATTCCAAGTCATATTTTTCCTGAAAATTTTGAGCACTAAAATAATGAGGGTTATATGCACATCGTACATTTACCCCACTTACATATTTTGCTTCTGCTATAAACCTAGGTGCAATTCTTCCTGTTCCCACAACACCAATTCTTATAATGGGATATTTACTTTCCCTTAGTAAAGAAGAAGAAATATCAGGGGTTCTTTCCAAATAGACAAGTTTGCAAAAATCTTTTATATAATCAAATGTCCCCGACCAGTCTGAGCCTACCACAAAAATATCAATTCCAAATTTTTGTATATCTTCTAATTTTTGGCCTTCATGATATTCTATAACAATTTCATCTGCTAAACCTGACTTTCTAACATTATCAATTCTTTCAAGCAATGAATCTACAACATTAATTTTTCCTCTTTCTTCATCATAATGTTCTGTTGTTATCCCAACAATCAAATAATCCCCTAATTGTTTTGCTCTCTTTAATAAATTATAATGGCCTTCATGAAACAGATCAAATGTGCCGTATGTAATAACCTTTGTCATATTCCCCCTCGTTTCTTCCATCTTTTATCACTTTTTTCTACCCGTTATATATTCTAACTATTTTGTATATCGTCATTCCCTAATTATTTAATAACTCGAATTTACATCTTCCTAAATTCTAATTTCACCTAACTATATCCAAATTATTTTTTACTGTTTTTAGTCTTTCCTGAGCTTTGAAATATCCCCCACATTTGTTGTAGTATTCCAGAGCTTTTTGAGAATACCCTAAGCATTCATAGATTACCCCCATATTATATAAAGCCAAATAGGAATTCGTTCCTTCCACCCTTGTTTTCACAGAATTCACTTTACAAGCATCTAAAAACATATCAATTGCTTCTTGATACATTTCATTATTCATATAAATTAATCCCATTAAAAATCTAAAATCACTTGTTTCTCCAAATGTATCAAAAACACCTTCTAATCCCAATGCTTCATCGGATTTTCCACTATTTAACAAAGAATACCCATACATTTCCACTGCATCTATAACATATTCCAATTGAGGATTCAAATCAAAGCCTAATGTTTTTCCCAAATATTCTGACGATTTATCATAATCCAATGCCATATAATAAGCCTTCCCAATTTGATATATAATATAAGGATCCTCTGGTGATTCCTCTAACATCTCAAATAAAAGTGTCAAATTCCTTTTCACCTTTTGCTTGCTTCCTATTTCATCTACTGTATACCCTAAGTGTTGGATCTTAATTTCCGTACAATACGTAGAATATAAACTTGAATCTTTCGCCACAATCTGTTCATGAATACGTCCACTGTATTCATAAAGTTCTTTTGAAAAAATTCTATTAATCCATTCTCTGCTAATTTGTTTTTCTCCATTTGATTCCATATGGTTAATTCTTTGAATTCTTCCCACTTTTTCTTTAGACGCAACTAACATTTTAGAAAACCCTTCAATTTCAAAAGCTTCCAATATCTCATCTGCATCCATCACCATAATCATTGTATTACTCGCTTTATGAATAGAATAATTCCTTGCTTTTGCAAAATCATTGCACCATTTAAAATCATAGATCTTATCTGTGTATTTTTTTACAATTTCCAAGGTCCTATCAGTAGACCCCGTATCGATTACTACAATTTCAAATCCATATGGATTTAATGCTTTTAAACATTTTCCTATATTACGCTCTTCATTTTTTACTATAATGCAAACAGATATCCAATGTAAATCCAACATTTAAAAGCCTCCCAATAATTTGTTCCTTCTTATTTTACAGTGAAATTTATTCACTTTCAATCACAAGTATTACACAATTTTAATTATACTCCAATTGTACTTGATTTATTAGATTTTTACTAATGTGGCAATATCCACTTGGATGTTTATCCAAGTATTTTTGATGATATTCCTCTGCTTCATAAAATTCCACTAATGGTTCCACTTCAATAGCTATTTTTTCTACATACTTTTTCTGTAAATCCTCCAAGGATTTTTTTATAATAACCTCATCATCTCTATTTTTATAATAGATTCCTGTACGATATTGACTTCCAGTATCTCCACCCTGTCTATTGATACTAACTGGATTAATAGATCTATAATACAAATCCAAAATCACTTGCAAGATAATTAACTGCTCATTGTATTTAATATAAACAGCTTCAGCATGTCCCGTATTTTTATAACATACATCTTCATAAGTTGGATTCTGCGTTTTTCCATTTACATATCCCACTTTTGTATCCATAATTCCCTTTAAATTCTGAAAATATTTTTCTGTTCCCCAAAAACAGCCTCCTGCTAAATATATTTCCTTCATATTAATCTCCTTTACTTTTCCCAGATATCATACCTCGTTCACGAATGGTAAGCTTTCTGTAATGACCTTTTTCCAATTGATGATCTAATTGTAATTCTCCAATTGCCATCCTTTTTAAATACACCACATAACAATCCATAGCTTTAAGCATTCTTTTTACTTGATGTTTTCTTCCTTCTGTAATTGTAATACAACCCATTACCACTTTCTGGTCTTGTGGAATTTTCTTTAATTTCCCTTTGTTAGCAATAATAATTTGCCTTTCATAATCCCAATAATTTCCAATCATTTCTATTTCTATTTTTTTTGCTTTAGCCAACTTCTGCTCTCCTATATTTACTCCTTGCTTAAGTTGTTCCAATTGCCTTTTCCCCAAAGTTCCAAATGCATGAAAATAATACGTTTTCTCTACATGCATATCCGGATGCATTAATCGATGATTCCACTCTCCATCATTTGTAAGCAACAATAGACCTTCTGTATCTTTATCCAGTCTTCCTACTGGAAATACAGCTTTATCCTCTTCAGAGAAATAATCAAGAACCGTTAGGTCATTTTTATCACTTCTTGCTGTAATACAGCCCATTGGTTTATAAAACATAAAATATACAGCTTCCTGATGCTGTAACAATTGATTTTTATAATATACTTTATCTTCTTCTGGATTTATTTCTATATAAGGCATTTCAACAATACTATCATTTAATTTAATTTCCTTATTTTGAATGCTGATACGCGCTATTTTCCTTGTAATATTTCTAGCTGCTGCCACATATCGATCTAATCGCATAAAATCTCCTTATAAAAATTGGACGTATCTATTACATAAATACGTCCAACTGTTTTTATTTTGCTTGTAATGCTGCCATTGTAATATAATTATATGGTTGATTAAAATGAGGTAAAAAGAAAATATCCAATAATTTTAACTTATCAATAGTTATCTTTTCCTGTATTGCAAGAGAAAACATATGTATGGATGCAGACATATCAAAATCAGATGCTAATTGAGCTCCCAAAACCACTCTACTTGTTTTATCATAAACAATTCGTATTTTCACATTATTATTTTCACGTATAAATGCTGGTTTCTGTAAATCTTCATAATCTGTAGCTATTGCATCAAAACCAGCTGCTTTTGCTTTGATTAATGTGAGTCCCGTAGATACAAGATTTAGTCCATAGATAGAAATTCCATTAGATCCTTGTACTCCCGGTGTTTCCATTTTAGTTCCACCTACATTATGTGCTGCAACAATGCCAGATCGAAGTGCATTACTTGCCAATGCAATATAATTAACCGTTTCTGTTGTATTATCATATACAGTTGCACAATCTCCAATTGCATATACTCCTGGAATACTTGTTTGTTGTGTTTTATCTACCAAATAAGCTCCATTTTTAAACAATGCAATCTCATTTCCTCTAAAGGGCGTATTAGGTTTAAATCCAATTGACATTACAACCATATCTGCTTTATATTCATTTTTATCTGTAATTACTTTCTCAACTTTTCCCTCTCCCTCAAAACTTTGTACCAATTCTCCAAATCCTAATTGAATACCATGTTTTATCAAATTCTTTTTCATAAGTTCTGTAAATTCTTCATCATAATAATTAGGAAGGCAAGTAGATGCCATATCAATCACTGTGACATTTTTTCCACATCTTTCAAAAGCTTCTGCTAATTCCACCCCAATATATCCTGCTCCTACCACTACTACATCTTGGATGGTCTTATCCTCCAACTTCTCAATAACCTCTTGCGCATTTTGATATAATTTAACCATTTGAACATTTTCTAATTCCGTCCCTTTAATCGGTGGAACAATTGGCAATGAACCTGTTGCCATAATTAATTTTTCATAAGATTCTTTATATTCTGTTCCATCTAATCCTTTGGCATACACCATTTTATTTTCAAAATCTATATCTAGCACCGGTGTCTCCATATGAATTACTGCGCCCTTTGCCTCCAAAGATTCTTTTGTTGCATAAAACAATCCTTCCGGTCCATCTATCTGATTTCCTATCCATAGTGCCATTCCACAACCTAAGAAACTAATATTAGAATTACTATCAAATACCACAACTTCATTTCCTTGATAATTATCTAAAATATTATTAATTGCTGCTGTTCCAGCATGATTTGCGCCTACAATTACAATTTTACTCATATATTTCCTCCTAAATTCT
>JBFHFI010000037.1:0-16223 GCA_041583675.1 Butyrivibrio sp.
CCCTGGTTTTCAGTTCTTTTCTATTATATTTATAGCCCTTCTTCTATTTGATTAATTCTCTTTATATGGCGTTCTTCATTTGAAAATGCTGTATCAATAAACGTATCAACAATTTCAATTGCCAATTTTTCTGTTACTGCAGATGCTCCCATGGCCAGCATATTAGCATTGTTATGTAGTCTTGTCATTTTTGCTAAATCTGTTGACGTACAAAGTGCACATCTTATCCCTTTCACTTTATTCGCCGCAATAGAGATACCTATTCCTGTTGTACAGATTACAATCCCTGTTTCGCATTCTCCTGATGCCACAGCTTGTGCCGCCGCTTTACCATAATTTGGGTAATCAACAGATTCTGTACTATAACATCCATAATCTTTATATTCTAATTTTCTCTCTTTCAAATGCTTAATTACCGCATTTTTCAACTCATATCCACCATGGTCTGATCCTAATGCTATCATTCTTTTTTCTCCTTTGTTTCAAATGTTTGATCATTCTCATAAAAAATTTGTTCCAACAATGTAATCCAATGACTTAAGGCTTCATAAAATAAATCATATAATTGTAAATCTCCACCGTAAGGATCCATTATATCTCCACTCCCACCTGCGAATTCCATAATGGTATATACATTTTGGGCACATTCATACTCTTCTTGAATCTTAATTTTCTCATCCCGGTCCATCACCAATATCAAGGTTTCCAGGTCAAAATCTTCTTCTCTTAACTGCTTTGAAACTCCATTTTCCATTACTATTTCATGATTCAACAATATTGAGCGCACTCTAAGATTATATGGTTCAGGGAATAAAACAACCAACCCTCTTGATGATATTTTCAACTCATTATTTCTAATGATTTTTTTTAATATTGCTTCTGCCATAGGACTTCTGCATAAATTATCCATACAAACAAAAATCACTTTATTATATTTTTCCAACGCTCTTCCTCCGTCATTATTAGACTTTTAAAATTTTATGACCAGCTGCCTTTAGCAATCTGTTCATTACCGCTTGTCCAATCCCCTCTTCAGAAAAAGCTTCAGAATAGATAATATCTACTTTTAATTCATTGAATTTCCTCAATGCTGCAAATAGATTTCTCGCAATTTCAAGATTATCTTGTTCACTTCCAACTCCAATAATCTCTCCATCTGTAAACTGAGATACATGTTCCGTCTCAACCATAATTCCTACTTTTTGTCCTTTTTTTTGTGCCTCCTTTGTTAGTTGTTTTATTTTATTTATAACCGCCTTTTTGTCCCCTTCAATAATAATAAGCTCCGAATCCGGTGCATAATGCCTGTATTTCATACCTGGCGCCTTCGGTTTTACATCAATTTTGGTTTCTGTTAAAAAAGCTTTATCTAAAATCACATTACCCACTACTTGTTTGAGCATCTCCAATGTTATATACCCTGGTCTTAATACAACAGGAATTGCTTCTGTTAAATCCACTATTGTTGATTCTACACCAATATCAATTGACCCATCATCAATAATCATATCCACGCGACCTGATAAATCTCCTATTACATGCTGTGCTTCTGTTGGACTTGGTCTTCCTGATATATTTGCACTTGGTGCTGCTATAAATGTGCCCGACTCTATAATGAGATTTCTAGCAACTTGATGTGATGGTAACCTAATAGCAACTGTATCCAGTCCTCCTGTTACCGTTATTGGAACCTGCTCACTTTTATTTAAAATCATTGTTAAAGGCCCTGGCCAAAACTTTTCCGCCAATTTGTAGGCCACCTCAGGTACATTCGAAGATAATTGCTCCATATCTTTGATTTCTGCAATATGAACAATCAAAGGATTATCCGATGGTCTTCCTTTTGCCTCATATATTTTTTCTGCAGCTCCTCGATCCATTGCATCTCCCCCAAGTCCATAAACCGTCTCTGTGGGAAATGCTACCAAGCCTCCATTTTTAATAATTTTAGCTGCTTGTTGAACTTTCAACTGATCTTGTTCCAAATCACCTGTTATTTTTACTATTATTGTTTCCATATGTATACTTCTTTTCTAATTTGCTTTATTTCAATATATTATCTATTTCCAGTTATAAAGTCAAATTCCACTTTAATTTTGCAAAATTGACCAGATATTATCCAATTCCATTCCCAATCTCCAAGCAGCAATTCCACCTATATTACGTTGGTTTACAACCTCCATTTTAGCTGCCATAGAATCCTCTTCTTCCAGCCATATACTATAATAAATATCTCCTGAATTTCCAAGTCCTACCCACTGCTGCGCTTCCTCATTCCAGTCAATACTTAAACCTAATTCATATGCAATATCTAATCCACCTTGCATAGAATAATTCTTGGATGTTAATTCTAAATTTCCCTCTTCATTCTCACCATACATCCATAATCTGGTGTAAAAAGGAAGTGCATTAATTACTTTCTCCGATGGAACCTGTTCTAATGTTGCATCTAAGCCTTCTTCTACAAAATTAATAGATGCCACTGATCCAGCTTGGTCCGACCCGCTATAATATTCATCATATCCCATCACAATTACATAATCCGCACATTCCCCCTGTGCTGTTCGATTATAATATTGATTAAAACTTCTAGGAACATAATTATCAATGGATAGAACAATTTCATTTTTTCTGCATGCAATGGATAATTCACGTATAAACTGGGTATAATCCGCTCCCGCTTCACTTGGCACCTTTTCAAAATCAATATTAATACCATCATAATTATATTCTAAGCTTTCAGAAATAATATTATTAATTAAATTACTCCTATATTCTGTAGTTGAAAATAATGTTGTTTCATTCCAACCACCATTATCTTCTCCTGAAGTAAAATCACTAATTAAAGGCCAAATTTCCATTCCTAAACTATGAATATAATCAACATACACTTTATCTGCAAAAGAAGATATCGTTCCCGTTTCATCTATTACTTTATACCATGTAGGAGATACTGTTGTAATCCCATCCGTACCTTCTAACAATTCCAAAATATCCGAATTATCTTTTACATCATATATCGCGTGCCACACAAGCATAATAGAATAATCTTTTAACTGTGAACTATATACTTCTGGAATATAATCCGAATTATATACATATGTCTCTGTATTATTTGCTATATATTTATTTTGAATATAACCATCTCTGCCATCCATTGTCATAACTTTTGTCCATTGATCCATTTCCTCCGTTGTCTCTGACACCATCCAGCTTACCTCTTCTTGAGAACCTTCTCCCAAGATATCTGACTTAATAGATGGTTGCAATCTTATATCCCCTTTATTCTCCACCGTAACTTGTTCATATTCCATTTCATCCATTACTATAGCTATTCTATATGGTAATGTATATGTCTCATAAGTAAATCCCGCTTTTCCCTGGACAAAATCAAGCAACAAATAAAGTGTATCATTTTGATAAATTGCTATTTCTTTATCCCATATCATTTGCTCGCCATCAATATAGTATTCCGTGCTATTCAGTGGAATCCTATATATGTTTTCCGCTGTGGTATATAACACTTGTTGATTTGTGCTATCATAATAAAATTTATCTGTTATATTCTCATATATAAAACTTTGATCCAAATAATAATTATCATTTTTCACAACACCTTTTGCATCTGTTTTTTCATAATTAAATACTACAACACTACTGTCAGATCCATACTCGGTATTATAATAACTGTATAAATCCACCATTTTGGTACTTGGTGTATTTTCTTCTATAAAATATGCCGCTAATACGCAACAAAAGACAATCAAAGATATAATTACAATCTTCCAACGTCTATTTTTCCCTTTATTTTTACGTTTTCTTACGACAAGCTCAGTCTCCAAACTATCGTATTCCACGTTTTCCTCTTCCAATAAAAGATCATTAAAAACAATCTCTGTTTGATCATTTTCTATAAAGTCCTTTTCTTCCTCTATAAAATCTAATATATCATTTTCTTCATCAAATTCACTTTGTGTTTTCAAGGCAAATATCCTCCCCTTGTTCTACTTAATTTATATTTCAAAGTATAACAGTTTCAATATAAAAGTTCCATCTATAAATCAACTATTCTATAGAACTTTCACTCTATAGAAAAGAAGCCTTTCTCATTCGACCAGAAAACAGAAAGGCTTCTCTCTAATAATCAAAATACATTGATACGCATTTTTAATTTCTTAACATAAAAGGGTATTTTTTACATTTCAACTTTGTCAAATTCTATTCCAATTACCTTTTGATCTTGAAAAATATAGTTTCTCATATATGTACAATCAGATTCTGACAAAAGGAGTTCAGCCAATCTCTCATCTGGCATAACTTTTCTCCCATCTAGGATTAAATCCACCCCTTCTTTATTGTAATTATATAATTCATTGACAAGTTCTTGTTTGTTTTGTGTATTTGTTTTCATATTTTTCTTTGCTGAAACTGACTAAGGAAGGTCATTTTTTGTGATATATAGACTATCCTGCAATCGGTATTATAAAAACTGTTTACATAAATCTTTTAGAAAATTCATTGTCTCCCCTCTAAGGTAAAACGGATCCGGTTCATAAGGAATAACCTGTACGTTTAATTTAAATTTATTTCTGAGATACTTTTGTCCCTTTTGAATCGGTGAACTCATCAAATATGCCCAATATTTCTTTGATGGTTCATTCTCTATTTTCGCTAAGAATCCCACCAATTCATGAATTTTCCATAAAGATAAGCTTCCAACTACTATTTTTGCATTACACATCAAAAACTGATCTTGATTGTCTTCCAAATTATGTCCAAAATCCACTACAACAAATTCAAATCCAGACGCCATGATATTAGAGAGTTCTGAACTACTCGCTTGTTTATAGATTGAAATCTCTTTTATTGTTTTTTTATTGTTCCATTTCATATTTTGAAGTATAATTTCTGCCTGCCGAAAACATCCACTATCATTCTTCTCAACCAATGCTGTCTTTCTTCCTGTAATATAAGATAAAAATACGGAAAGCATAATCGCTAGGTGTGTGGCCCCAACGCCGCTGCCAGTTCCTATTATCCCTATTACTCTTGTTGGTTGTTTTATTTTGGAATATATTTTTTTATTCAATTCTTAACCAGCTCTTTCCTGTTTCTTTTATCATTAATTCTGGAGAAAAAGGAACTCTTACAGGATTCAATATTCCATATCTCCTAACCACTTTTTTGTACAACTGTATACTGGCATAATTAATTAACACACGAATTTCCTTTTTCTGATCCAAGGCTTCTTGAATTAATCGTTCCACCAAAGTATCTCCTAGATTGTTTATAAATGGCTCCAATTCATACGAAGCACTTCCACATACAAGGCATATTACATCTTTTGATAATATCTCCGAATAATTTTGTTGTGTTAATATTCCATAATCATAAATTTCTATTTCCTCACCTTTTAATATTGGTAATTCTCCATGTCCTTTATAATTAGGAACTATACACAACCCATCCATATAATAACATCCTTTTTGAAATATCACCTTGGCTGCAGTATGAATCATTTTAAAGTAATCGCCAGTTTCATTTTTTTCAAAAATCACTGTTTCTCGTTTATCTTGCTTAAATGCCAATGCTGCCATCATTGCACAATGTGTAGTTCCAGCATGTGGATGAATTCCAACCATGCTAATATTCAAGGGTACGTTTGTTATTATTTTATTTTCCAAAATTTTATTAAGCTTACGTTTTAGTTCTTTTACCGAACGAATTCGTTCTTTCTTAGAATGTGCAAGACATTGATTAATAAGCATTCTCAACGCTGGTGGGTGTACATTGCGTAATGCTTCAATACCTTGTCCCGATGTTGCAAGCATTAGTAAAACCACTCCTATAGAATATACGTCTCCCTGCTCACCTACTGGTTTATTATAATACATTTCTGGAGCTGCATAGCCGTGAGTACCTATATTCTTTATTTGTGTTTCATTTTCATATACTGCACTTCCATAATCAAGAAGTTTAATATTTCCTTCTGAACATATAATATTTTGAGGTTTTATATCATGATGATATATTTTTTTCGAATGTAAATACATCGTCACCTCGCATATTTTTACACAAATTGAAATGATTTCCTTAATTGATTTTATTGGTTTATTGGATAAATAAGAATAAAGCGACAATCCCGACATATATTCTTCAATAATGCATACGCATTCATTGTTTTCTTCTATATCGTAGATTATTGGAATTGAGGGATGTCTTAGATTTTTTAGAATGTCAGCCTCTCTTATGGCAAGGCCATAAATGTCCTGACTTTTCTTTATGCATTTTATTGCACGAAGTACTTTTAGATTAAGATGTTCAGCTAGATATACTTCTCCGAATGCGCCTGTTCCCAACAGTTGTATGATTCTATACCTGCCGAATAAGATTTCACCATTCTGAATAAGTCTACCTCCATTAAAATAATAACTTCTGAACGCACCCTATTCTCATATAATAGACAATCTTTTTATTGTTTTCAAGTGCTTTTTAAAAGTTTAGTAAAATTTAACAAATTGGAACTCTTTTTTAATAGAATCCATCTTTACTTTTTTGTAACTATTGCTGTATACTGTTACTAGAAATTCAAGGTTAGCTCCTTGTTTTTAAGTATCATAGATGGGATGTGATTAGTTATGAAAATAGAAAAAATTAGCGATACCCAGATACGTTGCACACTTAGTAAAACTGATCTGCAGTCTCGAGAAATCAAAATTAGTGAATTAGCTTATGGCACAGAAAAAGCCAAATCTCTTTTTCATGATATGATGGACCAGGCAACCAAGCAATTTGGTTTTGAAGCAGATAATTTGCCTCTTATGATAGAAGCAATTCCAGTTTCCTTGGATTGTATTGTACTTATTATTACCAAAGTAGACGACCCCGAGGAACTAGATACACGTTTTTCAAAATTTACAGCTAGCGAAGAAGATTTGGATGATGTAGAATTTCAAGATGATGGTTTTCTTGAATATGATGAAATGTTACTTGCTAACCACGATGATCCATCTGATCATATTCTTGATGGGTCCCTTAGCAAAAAAGAGTCCAAGGATAATTTTATCCCTATTTCAGAATCTCTACAAAAAACAACCGAAGATAAATCCTCTTCTACTGATGAGCCCGATATAGAACCTGAAGACGTTTCCAAACTATTTTCTTTTGTTACTTGGAATGAAGCCTCACTTGCAGCTCATAATGTTGCTTTTGAATACAAAGGAAAAAGTCGTTTCTATAAAGATATAGAAAATGGCATTTACTTTTTACTACTTCATGATAAATCAGAAGACAATAATTATTTCTTCAAAGTGTGCAACACTCTCACTGAGTATGGAAAAAAAGAAAAATTTACATTTTTCACAAATGCTTATTTAACTGAACGCTGCGATCTTTTGATCAAA
Source organism: Butyrivibrio sp. (assembly GCA_041583675.1). Classification (GTDB taxonomy): domain Bacteria; phylum Bacillota; class Clostridia; order Lachnospirales; family Lachnospiraceae; genus Eshraghiella. The sequence continues at coordinate 7,404 of JBFHFI010000037.1, forward strand.
GAAAATGCGATTCATATTTTAAGCCAATATTGATTTATAAAAGGGTGATTGAATAACATTTTGTTATCAATGACTCTTTTGTATTATACAAAAAAGAACACCACTCTTTCTGATCATTTCAGATTAGAGTAATGTTCTTTTATTTTTTAATCTTAAGGTAAGTCTATTTTTTCAAGTTCTTTTGATGGAATATTTTCCGTAGAGCTCTTTACAAACTTTTTAACTTCTTGTGATGCTTTTGGAATTGCTAGACATGTTCCTGCTCCTGCCACACAACCACCTGGACATCCCATTCCTTCAATTAAATATCCATCCATTTTACCTGCTTTTGCTAATAACAATGTTTTTTTACATTCAGCAAGACCTTCTACATGATGAATTTTAACTTCAGTTCCTGGATAATATTCATTAATACAATCTTCAATTGCTTTTGAAACTCCACCAGCTACAGCATATCCTCTTCCGGCACCAGTTGCATCATGCATGGAAACTTCTTTATCATAGGTTGTAAGATCAATATTTTTTGCTGTAAACATTGCCATTAATTCTTCAAATGTAATAACAAAATCAACATCACTTCTAACTGCTCTTCTTGATGCTTCCAATTTCTTAGCTGCACATGGACCTACAAATACAATTCTTGAATTTTTGTGTTTTTGTTTTACAGACCTTGCTGTTGCTACCATTGGAGTTAAAGCTTCTGATACATTATCCGCTAAATCTGGCAATGTGTTTCTTGCTAATACCGACCAAGATGGACAACAAGAGGTAAATAAAAATGGAACCTTACCTGTAGTAACCTCATTTACATAATGGTGCGCTTCTGCAACTGCACCCATATCTGCTCCTAGAGCAACTTCATATACTTCTGAAAATCCAATATCCATCAAAGCCGCTTTTACTTTTTTCTGCGTCATATTAGGTCCAAACTGGCCAACAAATGCTGGTGCAATAATTGCTATTACTTCGTCCCCTTCTTGCATTGCTCGAATTAATTGGAAAAACTGTGATTTATCTGCTATTGCGCCAAATGTACAACTAATCATACATTGTCCGCAAGATACACATTTATCATTTTGTATAAATGCTCTTCCCATACTATCTGAAGTAATTGCATTGACACCACATGCTTGTGCACAAGGTCTTACTCTTTTTGCAATTGCATCATATGGACAGGCCGCTTTACATTTACCACATTTAATACATTTCGCTTTATCAATAAATGATTTTCCATTAACCATGCTAATTGCATTCACTGGACATACTTCTGTACAAGGATGTGCGACGCAACCTCTGCATTGATTACTTACTTCATAAACATTATCATCACATGCTTCACATGCTGATGGTATTACTTGCATCAATGGTGGTTCATAATATTTATCTGCAATATTACTTTCATCTAGATTTGCAGTTATATGAACGGGTTTATCTTCAGGCCTAAGTGACATTCCCATCGCCAATCTAATTCTTTCAGAAACAACCGCTCTTTCTCTATATATACTATCCCTGTACTTAGGTTCTTCTTCAGTAACAATTTGATAAGGAAGTTCTTCGATATCATTTTTAACATCTGTTGATTCGTAAGCGATTTTTGCTACTCCAGTAAAAACCATCTGTCTGATTTTTGTAATCTGAGTCTCAATACCTCTCATTGACATATTTATTTCTCCTTCACTTGTTAATTTTTTGACATTCATCATTATACCTAGCATTTTACTGTCCGTCAATCTTAATTCTACTTTGCACTTTAATTTATGCACTCCTTCATAAATTATATCATATATTTTATTTTTTTATATCCATACATGATATTATTTTACACAATTTCAATCCCTTCTTTACACCAACTCTGTGGTAACCTATAATAAATTTATTAATCGAAAGGAACAATTCAAATTGGATATTTTATTACAACTAACAAATGAACTAGATGTTAAAAAGTGGCAAATAGAAGCCGCTGTACAATTAATTGATGAAGGAAATACAATTCCTTTTATATCCCGTTACCGTAAAGAAATAACTGGAGCTTTAAATGACGAACAACTTCGTAATCTAAATGAACGTCTTTCCTATTTACGTAATTTAGAAGATCGAAAAAAAACCGTTATATCATCTATAGAAGAACAAGGAAAACTAACCCCTGAATTAAAAAAACAAATTGAAGCCGCAACAACCCTTGTCACTGTGGAAGATTTATATCGTCCATTTAAACAAAAAAAGAGAACGCGAGCAACCATTGCTAAAGAACGTGGACTAGAAGGACTCGCTAACATTATACGACTTCAGATGACCACTTCTCCTCTAGAAGATCAAGCGCTTGCATACATTTCTATAGAAAATGATATTCCGGATGTCCAAAGCGCTTTATCTGGTGCTTGTGATATTATTGCAGAGGAAATTTCAGATCGTGCCGACTTTAGAACAAGAATTCGTGAAATAACCGCTCATGATGGAATTCTAAATTCTACTGCAAAAAAGGCAGATACCGAATCTGTATACGAGATGTACTATAATTTTGTCAGCCCCCTGAATAAAATGACCGGATATCGTACTTTAGCCATTAATCGTGGAGAAAAAGAAAAAATCTTAACTGTAAAAATAGAAGCTCCAACGGATAAAATACTACAATATTTAGAACATCAAATTTTAGTTAAAAACAATCCTTTTACTACAGATATTCTAAAAAAAACAATCGCCGATGCTTACTCACGTCTAATTGCTCCATCTATTGAAAGAGAGCTTCGTAATAAATTAACTGAAGATGCAGAAGATGGCGCAATTTCAATCTTTGGAAAAAATTTACATCAATTATTAATGCAACCTCCTATTTCCGGAAAAACAGTTCTAGGTTGGGATCCTGCATTTCGTACGGGTTGTAAATTAGCAGTTGTTGATTCCACAGGAAAAGTTCTTGATACTGTAGTAATCTACCCTACTGCACCTCAAAACAAAGTCGAAGAATCCATTGAAATTCTTAAAAGCCTAATAAAAAAATACAATATTTCACTAATCTCTGTCGGAAATGGTACTGCTTCTAGAGAATCCGAAATGATTATAGCCGATTTAATAAAAGACCTTCCAGAAAATATACAATATGTCATTGTAAACGAAGCTGGAGCCTCTGTATACTCAGCAAGTAAACTTGCTACAGAAGAATTTCCAAACTTTGATGTTGGTCAACGAAGTGCTGCTTCAATCGCTAGACGTTTACAAGACCCCCTTGCAGAACTTGTAAAGATTGATCCAAAAGCAATTGGTGTTGGACAATACCAGCATGATATGAATCAAAAAAAATTAGATAATACCTTAAGTGGTGTCGTTGAGGATAGTGTTAATAAAGTCGGTATTGATTTAAATACCGCTTCAGCACCTTTATTAGAACATATTTCTGGTATCAGCAAGACCGTAGCCAAAAATATTGTAAATTACCGCGAAACCAATGGACGTTTCCATACAAGAAGGGAGCTTTTAAAAGTTCCTAAATTGGGGCCAAAAGTTTTCCAACAGTGTGCTGGTTTCACTCGAATTCTTGATGGTAAAAATCCTTTGGATTCTACAAGTGTACATCCTGAAAGCTACGCACAAGCCAAAGAGCTTCTGGACAAACTTCATATGGATGCCAAAGAAATCACCTCTGGTGGATTATCTGGCCTTTCTTCCAAAATATCTGATTACGAGTCCCTATCTAAAGAGCTTAATATCGGTGTACTCACTCTCCAAGATATTGTAAAAGAGTTAGAAAAACCTGGTAGGGATCCTCGTGAAGAAATGCCAAAACCAATTCTTCGTAATGATGTTCTTTCTATGAAAGATTTACAACCTAATATGATATTAAATGGAACGGTTAGAAATGTAATAGATTTTGGTGCTTTTGTAGATATTGGTGTTCATCAAGATGGACTTGTTCATATTTCTCAATTAACCAAAGATAAATTTGTAAAACATCCCATGGAAATTGTTCATATTGGAGATGTAGTCCAAGTTAAGATTATAAGTGTTGACTTAGGAAAAAACAGAATTCAATTAAGTATGATTCTAGATTAAAATAAAAGGCCTAACAATAGCAGCAATTCAAACAGCTATTGTTAGGCCCTTCTTTTATCTAAATACAATTTCTCCAGTTTCTGGATCCATTTTTTCAATAATCGCTAATGATTCTAATCGAATACCTTTTTCTCTTAAACTTTCTCCTCCGTTTTGGAATCCTTTTTCAATTGCAATTCCAACACCTTCAAGGGTTGCTCCAGATCCTTGAATCAAATCAATTAATCCATTAATTGCACAACCATTTGCAAGAAAATCATCAATTACTAATACATGATCCTCTGGTCCCAAAAACTTTTTACTAACTATTACATCATAAACTTTATTATGGGTAAAAGATTCTATTTTTGTAGAAAGCATTTCTCCATCAAGATTTATACTCTTTGCTTTTTTAGCAAAAACAACTGGTACGTGAAAGCTTTGAGCGACAATACATGCAATTCCAATTCCCGATGCCTCTATGGTAAGTATTTTGTTTATTTTACAGTCAGAAAAAATCTGCTTAAACTCCTCACCCATTTTAGCAAAAAGTTCAACATCCATCTGATGATTTAGAAAATTGTCAACTTTTAATACATTTCCTGGTTTGACAGTCCCATCCTTTTGAATTCTTTCTTCAAGAATTTTCATTATAATCTCCCATTCTGTTCATGAATCTATGAACCTTTATTCTATCGATCTTCTCTAAAGTATGCCAATCCTAAATGTGCTGGCGGTTGATGTTCTCGTTTTTTTCTTAAACTTGAAATCACGAGCACAATTATTGTAATTAAATAAGGCAACATTTTCATAAATTCTTTTTGATGTGCATTTAATCCTGGAATATATAAGTATAGTATACTTAAACCACCAAAGATAAGAGCACCCCAAATTGCATTTAACGGTTTCCACATTGCAAATATTACCAGCGCAACCGCTAACCATCCATTTTCGCCCAATCCATTATTTGTCCATTTTCCAACTGAGTAATCCATAACAAAATATAGACCACCGAGTCCACTAATTGCACCACCTAATACCGTTGCAACATATTTATATACTGTTACATTAATACCTGCCGCATCGGCTGTTGCAGGATTCTCTCCTACAGCTTTAAGATTCAATCCTACTCTTGTCTTTTTAAGGAAATAAGCTAATAAGAATGTAATTACAATCACAAGATAAAACATACAACCTCTTCCAAAAAACAATTTCCCTAATACTGGTATATCCTTTAACACAGGAATTGCAGCCGTATATGCTCCAGCAGTTACGGTTACAGAAATTTGTCCTACTCCTCCAGCTAATTTTGAAATAGATCCACCCATAAAGTTACCAAATCCCATACCAAATATTGTAAGTGCTAATCCTGTCACATTCTGATTCGCTCGTAATGTAATTGTTAAAAAACTATAAATCAAAGCTCCCAATCCAGCAATAATAAAGGCACATAAAAAAGATATCATCATTCCTACGATTGCACTTGGATTATCCGTTGCATTTTCATATAAAAATGCAGCCATAAGTCCGCCAATTCCACCCATATACATAATCCCTGGAACCCCTAGATTTAAATTACCTGATTTTTCAGTAATAATCTCTCCATTTGCTCCAAATAATATAATAATTCCTTGTGAAATTGCTTTTTGAAGAAATATTATAAATATACTCATTATTTAACTCCTTTCTTTCTAAATTGCACTTTATAATTTACAAAGAATTCACAACCAAGAACAAAGAAAAGAATAATACCTGTAATAATTGCAGACATATTTTCATTTAAATTAAATTTAGATGCAATTTGAATGGATCCATTTTCTAGAAAAACTAAAAAGAATGACATTGCTAGCATTACAAATGGATTTAACTGTGCTAACCATGCAACAATAATTGCTGTAAATCCTCTTCCACCTGCAGAACTCGTTGATAACGTATGATCCACACCACTTACAATTAAAAATCCTGCAAGTCCTGCTATAGACCCTGAAATTGCCATTGTTCTTACAATTACTTTTTTTACATTAATTCCAGCATATTTTGCCGTATTTTCACTTTCTCCAACTACTGATATTTCGTAGCCATGTTTGGTGAATTTCATATATACAAACATTAAAATTGTGATTATTATCACAATTATTACATTCCAACTGTATAATTGTCCAAATAACTCCTTGATCCAACCTGCTCGCGAAGCAACATTAATTAAACCAATTTTATTGGATCCTGCGGGCTTTTCCCAATAAGTAATACATATACTTATAATTTGAATTGCAACATAATTAAGCATTAAGGTAAAAAGAGTTTCATTGGTATTCCATCTTGCTTTAAACAAGGCTGGTATTACTCCCCATACCATTCCTGCTAATAAACTTGCTCCCATCATTACTGCTATTAATAACCATCCCGGAAGACTATCTCCACAGTAAATCATAACAGCCGCTGTGGCAGCTCCTCCAACCAAAACTTGTCCCTCTGCTCCAATATTCCAAAATCTCATTTTAAATGCCGGAAGCAAAGCCAAACTTATTAATAATAATGTCACTGTATCTCTAATTGTAACCCAAAGACGTTTATCCGTTCCTACTGCACCATCAATCATTGCTTTATATACTTCCACTGGATTAAGTTTTGTAATCACGACAATAACACTCGCACTTACAATCAATGATAAAACCACAGCAATCAATCGAATCATCATTGCAATTCGCAATGGAAGAACATCTCTTTTTGAAATATGCACTAAGGGTTCGTTTGTATGTGTTTTTTTATTGCTTTCAATCATTCTTAATCCCCTCCTTGATTGTAGTCATAAGCATACCTAATTCTTCTTTGTTTGTAGTTCTTGCATCCACAAGTCCACTTACTTCCCCACCACAAAGGACTAAAATTTTATCACATAATTCTACCAATACATCTAAATCTTCTCCCACATATATTACTGCAGCTCCACGAGCTTTTTGTTCATTTAAAAGTCGATAAATGGTATATGAGGAATTAATATCCAAACCTCTTACTGCGTAGGCTGCCATTAAAACTCTTGGTTTTGATGCAATTTCTCTTCCTACTAATACTTTTTGTACATTTCCTCCAGATAATCTTCTAACCGGTGTTGATACATCAGGCGTCATAACCTCTAGGTCTTCTATAATCTTTTCCGCCAAAATTCTTGGACTTTTTCTGTTTACAAAGAACAATTTTCCGCTTTTGTAACTTCTAAGCATCATATTGTCTGTCATTCCCATGGACCCAACTAATCCCATTCCTAATCGATCTTCTGGAACAAAAGATAATCTAATTCCAAGATTTTCAATTTCTGTAGGTTTCGTCTCTGTAATATCCATTGATTCCCTTGTTTTCGGTGTATATATAATTTTACCTGCGTGTTTTGGTATTAATCCCGCAATAGCTTCTAATAATTCTTTTTGTCCACTACCTGCGATTCCCGCAATCCCTAATATTTCACCACTGTATGCTTTAAAAGAAATATTGTTTATAGTTTTATTACCTTCTTTATTAACACAGGTTAGATTTTCCACAGACAATCTTTCAGCGATATTTTTAGGTTCTGTTCTATCTATATTTAGTTTAATAGGCTTGCCTACCATTAATTCTGTTAGTTTTTCTGTACTTGTATTTTCTGTACTTACTGTATCAATATACTTTCCTTTTCTCAAGATTGATACACGATCCGAAATTTCCATTACTTCATTGAGTTTATGTGTAATTATTATAATTGCGTGACCATCCTCACGCATATTTTTCATTACTTTGAATAGCTTAGATGTTTCTTGAGGTGTAAGAACCGCTGTTGGTTCATCAAGAATTAATATATTCGCACCTCTATATAATACTTTCACAATTTCTACTGTTTGCTTTTGAGATACTGACATTTCGTAGATTTTTTGTGAAGGATCTAATTCAAATCCATATCTTTCTGTAATTTCATTAATTTTTTTTGTTGCAGCCTTAATATCAATTTTCATTTTTCCTGGTAAACCCAAAATAATATTCTCAGCCGCTGTAAGCAAATCAACCAATTTAAAATGTTGATGTATCATTCCTATTCCAAGGTCAAAAGAATCTTTTGGAGATCTAATACTTACTTCTTTTCCATCTACAAAAATCTGACCTTCATCCGGAAAATATATTCCTGATATCATATTCATAAGTGTGGTTTTTCCACTACCATTTTCTCCTAGAATAGAAAGAATCTCTCCTTTTTTTAATTCCAGACATACTTTATCATTGGCTATTACCTTACCAAAATGTTTTGATATGTTTTTCAGTTCAATAGCATTTATTTTATTCACTTGCCATCCTCCGTATTCAATATCTGCCATTTAGTATAGCATATGCATTTTTCAAAGTCTACGCAATGAAATCAAAAACACTCTATACTATTTTATTTTTTTACTGTTTAAAAAAGCGGAGTTGCTTAAGCAACTCCGCTTGACTATAAAATACTCTTATTTTAATGTAATTCCATCTATAAGAATTGAAAATGCAGGTGCTGATGCAAGTTCTGATTCATGGAAATATCCATCACTTACATATTGAGCATATGCTTCTCCATCAGATGTTAATACATAATCTTCTAAAGTTGCTCCACCAACTGTAAATGTTGATGTATCAAATACATGTAATGTACCATCAATAATTGAAGCTTCCACTTCCGCTACTTTCTCTGCCGTGCCTTCTGCAATAGCATCTTCATTTAATTCTGTAATACGATCTGCACCATCTGCATATCCTTGACTCCAGTCAGTTACAATTTCTTCACCATCTAATACACTC
>JBFHFI010000038.1:0-15743 GCA_041583675.1 Butyrivibrio sp.
AATTAGAAATAACTGGTGGATGTAATGTGCAATATGCCCTTCATCCTACAAGTTTTGAATATTGTGTTATTGAAGTTAATCCTCGTGTAAGCCGTTCTTCAGCCCTTGCATCAAAAGCAACTGGATATCCAATTGCAAAAGTTGCGGCTAAAATTGCACTTGGTTATGATTTGGATGAAATTCCAAATGCCATTACAGGGAAAACTTATGCAAGTTTTGAACCTGCTTTGGATTATTGCGTTGTAAAGATTCCTAGATTACCTTTTGATAAATTTATTACAGCATCAAGACAATTAACGACTCAGATGAAAGCAACTGGGGAAGTTATGAGTATTTGTACGAATTTTGAAGGCGCCTTGATGAAGGCAATTCGTTCGTTAGAACAAAATGTGAATTCATTGCTTAATAAAGAATACACAGGTCTTATGGATGATGATATTACAGAACTACTTGCGAATATTGATGATAGAAGAATTTATGTGATAGCAGAAGCTATAAGAAGAGGGTTCTCATATGAATTAATACATTCTATTACAAAAATTGATGAGTGGTTTATTGATAAAATCGCAATTATTGTTGAGATGGAAAATGAATTAAAACAGCAACCATTAACCAAAGAATTACTAGAAAGAGCAAAGAGAATTGAATTTCCTGATGTAGTAATTGGAGAATTAACAAATAAATCAGAAAAAGAAATTAAAAAGTTAAGAGATGAATATGGAATTCATGCAGTATATAAAATGGTAGATACTTGTGCGGCAGAATTTGAAGCAACAACACCATATTATTACTCTTGCTTTGATGCAGAAAACGAAATTATAAAAACAAATCCAGAGAAAAAAGTATTAGTATTAGGCTCTGGACCAATAAGAATTGGACAAGGAATAGAATTTGATTATTGTTCTGTTCATAGTACTTGGGCTTTTAAGGAAATGGGATATGAGACTATTATAGTAAACAATAATCCAGAGACAGTAAGTACTGATTTTGATATTGCAGATAAACTTTATTTTGAACCTTTAACGGCAGAAGATGTAGAGAGTATTGTAGCTTTGGAAAAACCGGATGGAGCAATTGTTCAGTTTGGTGGACAAACAGCAATTAAATTAACTAAGAGTCTTATGGAAATGGGTGTTCCAATATATGGAACTAGCGCAAAAGATGTGGATGCAGCGGAAGATAGAGAATTATTTGATAAGATTCTTGAAGAGTGTGAAATTCCAAGAGCTGCAGGAAAAACAGTGTATACAGCAGAACAAGCTATTGAAGTTGCTAATGAATTAGGATATCCAGTATTAGTTAGACCATCCTATGTATTAGGTGGACAAGGAATGCAGATTGCAATTTCAGATGCTGATATAATAGAATTTATGAATATTATTAATCGTCAGGTGCAAGAACATCCGATTCTAGTAGATAAATATCTAATGGGAAAAGAAATAGAAGTTGATGCGGTATGCGATGGACAAGATATTTTGATTCCTGGAATTATGGAACATATTGAAAGAGCAGGAATTCATTCAGGAGATAGCATATCTGTCTATCCAGCACAAAGTATATCTCAGAAAATTATTGATACATTGGTAGATTATACAGAAAAACTTGCCAGATCACTTCATGTAAAAGGACTTATTAATATACAGTTTATTGTATTTGAAGATCAAGTATATGTAATTGAAGTAAATCCTCGTTCTTCTAGAACCGTACCATATATTAGTAAAGTAACAGGAATTCCAATTGTTAAATTAGCAAGTCAAGTAATTGTTGGAAAAACAATAAAAGAACTTGGATATGAACCAGGGTTACAACGTAAATCTGATTATATAGCAATTAAAATGCCAGTATTTTCTTTTGAAAAGATTAGGGGCGCAGATATTAGCTTAGGACCTGAAATGAAGTCTACAGGAGAATGTTTGGGAATTGCAAAAGAATTTAATGAATCACTTTATAAAGCCTTTTTGGGAGCAGGAGTGAATTTGCCAAAACATAATAGAATGATTCTTACAGTAAATAGAAATGAGCAAAAAGATGCGGTTTCTGTAGCGGCAAGATTTGTCAAATTAGGATATACTATTTTTGCAACAAGAGGAACGGCAAAATATCTAAATGAACATGGGGTTGAAGCGACTGCAATTAATAAAGTAGAACAGGCAGCACCAACATTATTAGATTTGATTTTAGACCATAAGATAGATCTTGTAATTGATATTCCTTCCAATGGAATTGAAAAAAGTCACGATGGTTTTGTAATCAGAAGACATGCGATTGAAACGGGAGTAAATGTATTGACTTCATTAGATACAGCAAATGCGTTACTTACGAGTCTTGAAAGTATTGGAGAACAGGGAATGACACCTGTTAATATTGCAACTATATAACATTGGTTATTAAATAACAGGCGTTGTTATTGACATAGAATTTTTTCTATGTTAATATACAGCGCCATAACCAATTTAAAACAAAAAAATGATAAGGTGATATTATGAAAAAAATAGTAGATCAAATAACAGAAATACTCGGTACAGCATTTGTGGAATGCGGATATGATTCAAAATATGGAAAAACAGGGATATCAAATCGTCCAGACCTCTGCCAATATCAATGTAATGGTGCAATGGCAGCATCCAAAGCTTATAAAAAAGCACCTTTTCTTATTGGAGATGAAATTGTAGAAAAAATAAAAGACAATGCTATTTTCAAGACAATTGAATGTGTGAAACCTGGATTTATTAATATTGTAATAGAAGAGGAATTTTTAGGTGATTATATTAGAGGAATTGCAACAGAAGATAAATTCGGATATGAAACATCAGCAACAGAAGATGTAATTATGGTAGATTATGGTGGAGCGAATGTAGCAAAACCATTACATATAGGACATTTACGTTCTGCAGTTATTGGAGAAAGTGTTAAAAGAATATGCAAGTATACAGGATATAAAACAATTGGAGATGTACATTTAGGAGACTGGGGACTTCAAATGGGTCAGATTATTGAAGAATTAAAACTAAGAAAACCAAAACTTCCTTATTTTGATGAAAATTTTCAAGGAGAATATCCAGAAGAAGCACCTTTTACAATAGAAGAGTTAGAAGAAATCTATCCATGTGCTAGTGGAAAAAGTAAGACTGATCCTATATTTAAAGAAGCAGCACAGTTGGCAACGCTTGCTTTACAAAATGGAAACAAAGGCTATATGGCTATTTTAAACCATATTCAAAAGGTATCTGTATCTGATTTGAAGAAAAATTACGAAAATTTGAATGTATATTTTGATCTCTGGAAAGGGGAGTCAGATGCACAACCATATATTTCTAATATGGTTGAGAAAATGATAAAAGATGGTATTGCTTATGAGAGTCAAGGTGCAATTGTTGTAGATATACAAGAGCCTGAAGATACCAAAGAATTACCTCCATGTTTGATTAGAAAATCAGATGGAGCTGCCAATTATGCAACATCAGATCTTGCAACCTTGGTAGAACGAGAAAAATTATATTCTCCTAAATTATATGTTTATTTAGCGGATAAAAGACAGAACTTGCACTATACACAATTTTTTCGTGTTGCAAAAAAGGCAAATATTGTAAGACCAGAGGCAGAATTAAAATTTATAGGGTTTGGAACTATGAATGGAAAAGATGGAAAACCTTTTAAAACACGAGAAGGTGGTGTTTTAAGATTAGAGTATTTAATTAAAGACATACAAAATGCAGTATATGAAAAAATTATGGAAAACAGAACTGTAGAAGAAGTAGAAGCTAGAGAAACCGCTAAAATTGTAGGACTTGCTGCTTTGAAATATGGTGATCTTTCTAATCAAGCGGCAAAAGATTATATTTTTGATATGGATAGATTTATTGCTTTTGAAGGAGAAACAGGACCATATATTTTATATACAATTGTTAGAATTAAATCAATCTTGAAAAAATATAAGTCAGAAGGTGGGAAAATAGAGGATTGTAGGATTCAAAATCCTGTGAAAGCAAGTGAAATTTCATTATATCTGGAATTATCTAGATTTAGTGAAGTAATTCAAAATGCTTTTGATGAAATTGCACCACATAAAATATGTAAATATATATATGAACTATCAAATGCATTTAATCGTTTTTATCATGAAACGAAAATATTAGTAGAAGTGGACCAGGATAAAAAAGAAAGTTATTTGGCACTAATTAATTTGACGAAGAACGTACTTGAAACCGGAATAGATTTATTAGGGATAGAGGCGCCAGAAAGAATGTAAAAACAAAGTGGGGAAAGTAAAAGATTTAACAGAAGGAAGTCCTATTAAATTAATGATTTTATATGGGATTCCGGTACTAATAGGAAATTTGATTTTGCAAATCTATAATTTTGCGGATACTTTTATAGTAGGTAGAAGTTTGGGAACCAATGCGTTAGCTGCAGTTGGAACTACAGGGGCGATGTTCTTTTTGATAATTGGATTTGTTATTGGAATTACAAGTGGATTTTCTGTTTATATTTCTCAATGTTTTGGGGCAAAAGATTATACAGAGATGCGAAAAGCAATTTTCAATGCATTCTTTTTATGGATTGTAATGGATATTATTATAACAGTAAGCTCTTGTTTGTTGATTGGGCCCTTGTTACGATTAATTAATACTCCAGAAAGTATATACAAAGATGCTCATACATATATTTTTACAATATTTGCAGGATTAACTGTGATGCTTTTTTATAATGCGCTTGCAAGTATATTAAGAGCTTTAGGGGATAGTAAAACCCCGGTGTATTTTTTGATTATTTCTAGCATATTAAATATTGGTTTGGATTTATTGTTTATTATTGTATTTGGATGGGGAGTATTTGGAGCTGCGTTTGCAACTGTTTTATCCCAATTTGTTTCGGTAATTATGTGTATTGTTTATATTCGTAGAAAATTTCCAATTCTTAAAATGGAAAAAGAAAATATGATTTTGGATAAAATAATAATGGTAAAGCATTTGAGTATTGGTTTGCCTATGGCATTTCAGTTTTCTATTACAGCTATTGGAATTATAATTTTACAAAGTGCCGTAAATTTATTCGGAGAAGACCATATTGCAGCTTTTACAGCAGCCAATAAAGTAGAACAACTTATAGTTCAAGTAGGAGCAACATGTGGTGTAACAATTGCAACTTATGTAGGCCAGAATATTGGCGCTGGAAGAATTGACCGTATAAAAAAAGGGGTAAATCAAATGGCAGTATTAACTGTTGTTTTAGCAATTGTTTGCTGTGGATTTATATATTTTTTTGGAAAACAAGTATGTTCTCTTTTTATTCCAGCAGGATATCCAGAAGTAATTCAGGCAACAGAAGTTTATTTGAATTCTATTATGTGGTTTTTTCCGCCATTATTTTTAATTTTTGTTTTTCGAAATGCATTACAAGCAATGGGAAAAACATTGGTACCATTATTGGTTGGATTTTTAGAATTAATTACACGTTCAATCGTAGCATATACTTTACCAAGTATATTGGGATTTAGAGGAGTTTGTTTGGCAGGCCCTTTTGCTTGGGTAGTTGCTGGAATGACACTTACTTTTGCATATTATTATATATTCCATAAAATACAAAGAAAATGGAATTTTAATCCTTAAATGAATAAGATAAAAGCAACCGAATATTCGGTTGCTTTTATAAATTTATAAGGTTTTTTAAAGAAACAATGTGAATTGTAAATTCAGTAGTAATATCCAAAGCAGAAGCAGTTAGATATTTATTGGGTTCTATAAAAAAGGTAGAAGTATGTGAGTTGTGCTCATTAATATTTTTTATATTCCTGAAAATACCTTCTCCCGAAAGTTTGGATATACTTTCTTTTATAGACCATATTCGACAAAATTCCAGAGCCGGAAAAGATGATTTTTCTACTAGTTTTTGTTCTTCTATGGAACATACTTTTCTCATGGAGCGCATATTTAATTCTCGAATATCTTGAATATCCAATCCCACAGGGGAATTTCCAAGAATGCAGGCAGCGGCACCATTGCAATGACTTATATTAAAATGAATTTCAGGAGTATTTGACAGATATGGTTTTTTGTTAGGGGCAATTGAAAAATCAGGTAAGTCTGATAAATGATATAATTCACGATAACCATATAAAAATAATAGATAACCAATCGTACATGAGATTTGTCCACCAGTATGCTTGATATGCATAGCTCGCTTTTTCCTTTTTTCAGGAAGCTTATTAATAAGTTCGTGAACAAGGTCATCTGTTATATTTTCGTAATCTGTGAATAGATATATCATATTTTAGAATCTCCAATAGATCTGATAATTGTTTTTTTGTAGTTTAAAAAGTTTTTAGATAATAATAAATCGGGATGTCTTACATCTTCTGGGGCTATAATGATTTCATCCACGATGGTACCTGGAACAGTTCCAAGTATGTAGATTCTATCAGATAAAAGAATGGCTTCATCAATATCATGAGTAATAAATAACGTGGACAACTGTATTTGTTTCATAATATTAAGATACCATTGATGCCTCGAGCTTTTTGTAATTGTGTCCAAAGCAGAAAAAGGCTCATCTAGTAGCGCAACTTCATTTGAAAACATATAAGTTCTTAAAAGGGCAGCTCTTTGACGCATTCCTCCTGATAATTGATTAGGATATTTATGTTCATAACCACGTAAACCAAAGTCATTAAAATGTTCTAAAACTATAGCTCTGGCTTTTTTTCGAGAATATCCTTTGATAGTTAAAGGCAAAGCAACATTATCAACAATGGATTTATAAGGTAAAAGCAAGTCTTTTTGTAACATATAACTTAGGTTACCGGAAGTTCCAGTTATATCTGTGTTTTTAAAAAAAACATGGCCTGTATCAGGTTGAATTAATCCAGCGATTACATTGAATAAAGTTGTTTTCCCACTACCACTAATACCAAGGAGACTCACAAGCTCCCCTTGGTTAAGGTATATAGAAATATCTTTAATTACATATTTATTGTCATATTTGACAGATATCTTATCTGTATTTAATAATGCCATTATTAACTCCTAACGTCAATATGAACTTTGATTATAGTGATTATTTTGGTAAATATTCATTTGTGAAACCAAAGCCTTCAGGGATTTGATATTCACATAAATTATTTTCATAAATCCAAGTATAAAAAGCATCCCATCTACTTTGATCAATAATACCCCAAGAAGATGCCTCAGCCTGATATTGATCGGCAAGCCATATTTGACTAGCGGTACAAATATCCAAATCAAGTCCTTCATTGGAATCTACAAGGATTTGTGCAGCATCTTCAGGATTATCTATTGCATAAGTATAACCTTTGGTTACAGCATCCATAAAAGATTTGGTAACATCAGGATTTGCATCTAAGAATTCATTATTACCTATTATAACAGGATTATAATAATCAAGTTCGTCAGCATAATCTTTAAAATAGAAGAAGTTTGTATCTAAACCAGCAAGGTTTGCAGCCACACCATCCCATGCATAATAGATCCATACAGTATCAATATTGGTCTGTAGTGCAGCGGAAATATCTTCTACATAAGTGGAAATTAATTCTATTTGACTATAATCTCCGTTATCATCAGTTACAACTTTATTAATAATTGCTTGTTCTATTGGCATATCCCAAGTTGCATAACTATGTCCAGCCATATCGGAAGGAGATTCAATACCATTTTCTTTTAAGGAAATAATACCTGATGTATTGTGTTGGATAATAGTGGCAATTACAGTAATTGGTAATTGGCTATCTGTTTCTGCAGAAAAAGCAGGAACCAAAGTATCTTGAAAACTAATTCCAAAATCTACAGTACCTGCAGCAACAGAGGCTTCAGCACCTGAAGCGGAAGCTTCAACTATCTCAACATCAAGACCTGCTTCTTCAAAGTATCCCTTTTCTAAAGCTACATAAAGACCTGTGTGGTTAGTATTTGGTGTCCAATCTAACATAATGGATACTTTTGTAAGTTCGTCAGCACTTGATTCTGTTGTTTCTTCAGAAGAAGAATTTGTGCATCCTGTGATTGATCCCATTGATATAACAAGGATCAAAATAAGAGCGGTTAATTTATATTTATTCATGATTTTTACTTTTCCTTTCCCATGGCATTATAAGCCATCTTAAAATAGTAACAGATAATAATAGTAGCAGACTAATAGCGGATATAAATAAAATAACTGAAAACATTCGGTCATAAGCAAATGATTTTCTTACACGAGTCATAAAGACACCCAAACCAGAAGTACCACCAAGCCATTCTGAAATAACTGCACCAACAATAGAATAGGTGACAGAAATTTTAAGACCTGAAAAAAAGTACCCAAGAGAATAAGGGAGCTTTATATGTAAAAAACGTTTGATAGGACCAGCACCCATTGATTTTAATAGATTAATTGCATCAGGGTCAGCACTTTTAAATCCATCTAATAAGCCGATTGTAATTGGAAAAAATGTAGTAATGACAATTAACACTATTTTAGGGAGCAAACCATAACCAAACCAAAGAAGCAACAAAGGTGCAATTGCAATAGAAGGAATTGTTTGGCTTACTACAACAATAGGGTAAAAAGCATTATACATTGGTTGAAATGCATCCATTAAAATGGACATAAACACACTTAAAAGAATTCCTATGAATAATCCTAGAAAAGCTTCTGTTAAAGTGGTTTTTGCATGAAAGACAAGGATATCGAAATCATTCACAAAGGCATTCCATACTTTTGCTGGTGAAGGCATCATAAAAGATGGCATTACATCAGACCCAGATAGATAATACCAAAGGAATAATAGGGAACCCATTGCAATTATGGGGGGTAAAATTTTATTCATTAGATTGGTGATGTTTGGTGATTTTTTCATCGATTGTTAACACCTTCTCCTCTGGGGCATAAGTGATTTTTACATAAGAAGATACTTTATCACAGCCAGCTTTTACTGCTATGAGTTGACAGTTTTTCACAATATCCATTAAAGTATCATAATCACCTTCGATTGCAGTTTCACATGGGCCAACATAATATTTACATCCAGTACTTTTGATGTAAGCAATTACTTGGTCAACGATTTGAATAACCTCCTCATCAGTTGCTACATTTGGTAGAACTTGAATAGCGACACTTGCGTTCATAATTTTCTCCTTTCTTTAATATAAAAATAAGTCTCGAAAATCCGAGACTGTAAGGTTGTATATAAACAAGGTTTATTTTCTTATAATATACATCCCTACGCCGGCATTATCCGGATCAGGTTTTGAAGCATACTTTACTTCAAGGGTTGAAACATTTGCGTGTTTTCCTCTCAGCCCAACTCATTGAGCACCCCTAGCAGATGTAGTGTACTCTTAACTATTGAAATTGTCAAGAATTCTAACGAATAAATAATTCGAAATAGTCTCTTATAAATGTCAACCCTTGAATAATTATACTTTTAGATTTATAATAATTTTGTATATAAATATACAATTATTTATTGGAGGAATTAAAATGTCAGAAAAACAATGCAATAGCACAACTTGTACAGAGGAAAGTTGTGAAGGCTGTTCACAGAGCAAGCCAGCAGGAATACAGAAAGAAGCCCTTAATCAATATAGTAATATAAAAAAAGTAGTAGGAATTGTAAGTGGAAAAGGTGGAGTTGGAAAATCAACAGTTACGACACTATTGGCTAGAAAACTTGCTTCTGAAGGTTACAAAGTTGGTATTATGGATGCAGATATCACAGGTCCATCGATTCCAAGAATGTTTGGTGCGTCCGGAACATTATATGGAAGTGAAGAAGGAATGATTCCTTTTGAATCCAAAGAAGGAATTAAAATTGTTTCAATGAATCTTTTATTGGAAGATGAAGAAGACCCAGTTGTATTAAGAGGACCAATTGTAGCGGGAGTTGTAAAACAATTTTGGTCAGATGTATATTGGGGAGAATTAGATTACTTATTAATTGATATGCCACCAGGTACAGGGGATGTTCCTCTTACAGTATATCAATCAGTTCCAATTGATGGAATTGTAATTGTTACATCGCCACAGGATTTGGTGAGAATGATTGTAATGAAAGCATTTCATATGGCACAAAAACTTAATATTCCTGTATTAGGTTTGGTAGAAAATTACAGTTATTTTAAATGTACAGATTGTGGAAAAGAATTAAAGATATTTGGAGAAAGTGGAATAGATGATTTGGCAAAAGAGTTAAATACAGAAGTTATTGCCAAGTTACCAATTATTCCTGAAATTGCTAGCGCAGCAGACGTAGGTCTAGCAGCCGTAAATACACAAATTGACTTGAATATCGATCCAATTACAAGTCTCTAAAACGAGAGGTTATCAATTGCGAAAAACAGATAGAGTGCTAATATATATATGGAGATTAATTTATCCTATTTTTATGTTTTTAGGTACGGAAGTTTTGGTTACAATTTTTTTGCTGGTATATTATGTTATATCACAATCAATTGGTGGAAATGTATCATTAGATTCTGAAGAGCTAAATAATGGGATGTTAGCTTATATGACGGACCATTCTCTGTATTTATCTATGATTAGGGGATTTATATTAATTCCATTATATGCATTACTTATGAAACATGATGTGAAACTTGATAAAATTAACAATCGAATTACAAAGTGGAGTTCATATAATAAATTGTATTTATTATTATTACCTTTAGTAGGAGTAACAGCAGCTGTTGGTGTGAACGGATTAGTAGCTATTTCTGGGTTAATAGAACTTTCAGAAACTTACCAAGAAGTATCGGAAATTTTATATACGGGTAGTCCTATTGTGCTGATATTATCAGCAGCAGTTATTGCACCATTGGTGGAAGAGTTATTATTTAGAGGACTTCTTTATAAAAGATTACGAGAACATGCTCCACAGATTCCAGCAATGGTTCTTTCATCAATGTTGTTTGGATTAATTCATGGTAATTTGGTTCAATTTGTATATGCAACAATGATAGGAATCTTTTTGGCATATGTGTATGACAAGTTTAAAACCATATGGGCACCGATTATATTTCATGCAGGCGCTAATTTATTCTCGATTATTGTCACTTTATTAAGTGGAGAGACTTCTGCAGATGTTACACAGGCAACCCCACTAGGTGAATTTATGCTATTTACAGTAGTATTACTTGCCATAACATTTTTATTGTTATTTGTAATAGAACAAAGAGTGAACAGAGAGGAAATTGAATAATGTATGATGTAATAATTGCAGGATGCGGATATGCAGGATCTGTAGTGGCGAGAGAACTGGCTGAAAAAGGCAATAAAAAAATCTTGATTGTGGATAGGCGTTCTCATGTCGGTGGAAATTGCTATGATGCACTTGATGAACATGGAGTTTTAGTACATGTATATGGACCACATATTTTTCATACAGGAGTAGAAAAGGTATATCAATATTTATCTCGATTTACGGAGTGGATACCATATAAACATGAAGTTGTTGCTGATGTAAATGGACAATATATACCCGTTCCATTTAATTTAAATACCTTAGAAATGGTGTTTCCTGATAGAGCCAAAGAGCTAAAAGAAAAATTGATTGCTAACTATGGTATGGATAGTAAGGTTTCTATTCTAACAATGAGAGAAAATCAAGATCAAGATATTAAAATGATTTCAGAGTATGTTTATAAAAATGTATTTTTAAAATATACAATGAAGCAATGGGGACAGACACCAGAACATATAGACCCATCTGTTATGTCCAGAGTGCCAGTGCATATTTCTTACGATAATAGATATTTTCAAGATAAATATCAAGGTATGCCATTAAATGGATTTACGTCAATTTTTAAAAAGATGCTAGACCATCCTAATATTACAGTGCAATTGAATACAGATATTAAAGATGTGATTGCATTTAAAGAAGATAATATATATATGGGAGAGCACATATTCAATGGACCAGTTATATTTTCGGGACAAATAGATGAGTTATTTGATCATGAATACGGAATGCTTCCATATAGAACTTTAGATTTTGTAATGGAATACTATAACCAAGTCAGTGTTTTTCCAAAAGCGGTAGTTAATTATACAGTTTCGGAAGAATATACAAGAGCAACAGAGTATAAAAAATTAACAGGACAAATTTGTAATGGAAGTACTATAATGAAAGAATATTCTCATAGCTTTCAAGGCAAAAAAGGTCAAATTCCATACTATGCAATTATGAATCCGGAAAATATTGCACTTTATAATAAATATTTATTGAAAGCCAAGAAATATTCTAACTTACATATGTTAGGTAGACTTGCAGAATATAAATATTTTAATATGGATGCAATTGTAGATAGAGCATTGAAACTAGCGGAAGTATTGAATAAATAAAGGTGGGGGACTACATAAAAATGAATAAAATATTATCAATAGCTGTTCCATGTTATAATTCACAAGAATATATGAGAAAGTGTATAGAGTCTCTTTTGGTAGGAGGAGAAGAAGTTGAAATAGTTATTGTAAACGATGGATCTTCCGATGAAACGGCTTCTATTGCAAATGAATATCAAAAACAGTACCCAACAATATGTAAAGCAATACATCAAGAAAATGGGGGACATGGAGAAGCTGTTAATAGTGGATTGAAAAATTCTACAGGTGCATTTTTTAAAGTTGTAGATAGTGATGATAAAGTAAGTAAAGATGCCTATATGAAGATTTTAGATGTTCTTCGTGAGACAATTCAAGAAGATCGTAAATTAGATATGCTTTTATCTAATTATGTATATGATAAATTAGGTGCAAGTAGAAAAAAAGTAATGAAATATGGAAATGTATTTCCAAAGAATACATATTTTACTTGGGATGATAGTCTGTATTTTAGAAAAGACCAATATATTCTTATGCATTCTGTAATTTATAGAACAGAATTGCTTAGAGAATCAGGACTGGAACTTCCAAAGCATACTTTCTATGTGGATAATATTTTTGTATTTCAACCATTACCATTAGTGAAAGTAATGTATTATTTAGATGTAAATTTTTATTGGTATTTTATAGGAAGAGAAGATCAGTCAGTGAATGAAAGTGTGATGGTGAAAAGACTGGATCAACAAATTCGAGTGAATAAATTAATGATTGATTATTTTCACCCAGCAGAGATTGAAAATAAAAAATGCAAGAATTATATGAAACATTATCTTGAAATTATTACAACTGTTTCATCAGTAATGGCAATTTTGGGAGGGACAGAAGAATCACTTTCCAAAAAGGAAGATTTATGGAAGTATCTAGAAGAGAAAAATCCGTTGATGTATAAAAAGATCAGATATTCATTATTGGGGCTTTGGATTAATATACCGGGCAGGAGAGGTCGCAAAATATCAATAACAGGATATAAAATAGTTAAAAAGTTTTTTGGATTTAGTTAAGCAAAAAGGCTGTGAAAATTTCACAGCCTTTTTTTTGAATAAAATTATTGAAACTTATTAAAAAGTTTTGTTTTATATACAATGAAATACATAAATACAGCCATAATTAATGCCGCAAATAAATCAAGAATGGAATGTTGTTTTAAAAATAAAGTGGATAGACATATAAAGATTCCTATAATAGAGGAAATAATAATTATTAATTTGTGATATCGTCCAAAAGTTTTGGACTTACAGATTGCAATAATGACAGCGACTGTATTATAAACATGTAAACTGGGTAAAACATTGGTGGAAGTATCAATAGAGTAAAGAAATGCCACCATGTGCGTACAAATATTATCTCTAGGGAAAACAGTTGGTCTAAAATCTACAAGACCATTTGGATAAATATAGTAAATAAACAAAGCGGTAGACATCCCCAGAATTAAAAACATAAAGAATCTTATACTCTCACCTTGTGAGTGAAAGAAAAAATAAACACAAGCAATTGCGATAAAAATAAACCAAAAAAAATAAGGAATAATAAAATATTCATTAAAAGGAATATAATCATCAATTGGTGAATGTATGGAATGGTAATTAATCACATACACCTCCAGGTAATTGAAAATAGGTAGATAAATTAAAATGTATAAACCAAGGAGTCCATGTCCCCAGCGTTTGATAAATCTAGACATATTCACACACTCATTTCATAAGATATGGATATGATTATACCATAAGTTTATAATGGGTTACAATACAACTTTCTTATTTGGTATTTAATTATAAAAGAATATGTTTTGAGGATTATATAGAACGATTAAATGTAGATAATTAAAAAAGAAATAGAACCAAAGAAGGAGTTGTTTAGGGCAAGCTATTTTGTGTTTACAAAAACAGCACAAGGGGTTAAAATATTATTAACTATGTTATTTAGAAGACCTAAGTTGGAGGTAACAAATTGAGACTTGTAATCAGAGACCTAGATAAGAATTATAAAGAAATGGTTGTGTTCAACCAAGCGGGATATACTTTTGAACAAGGGAGGATTTATGGATTATTAGGAAAATCCCAATCAGGAAAAAGTACGCTACTTCAATGTATTGCTGGAGAATGTGAATATGATGGTGGCTATATTGAAATTATTAAAGAGTCCGTGGGAAGAAAATTAAGACAAGAAGATGTCGGAATTATATATCAATTGCCCACCCTTCCAGAATTTATGAGTAGCTATGAGTTTGTGAAATATTATATGGATCTCTATTCAAATGTTCAATATACACAGGACCAGTACTTAGATATGGTAAATATCCCTATGGACATAAGGAATACTTTAATAAAAGACTTATCACAGGATATGAAAATGAAATTACAATATTTATACGGAATTATTGGAAAATTTCCAATTGTACTTATGGATGATGTTCTTCAAAATGAAACGGAAGAACAGGTCAGTGAGTTGATGCATATTATAAAAAATTATATGAAGCAAAGTGTTGTGATTTTGACAACAGATAATTTTTCATTAATGGATGATTTATGTGATGAAATGGTTTTAATTGTGAAAGGTAATTTTAGAGGGATTACAAAGGAGCAATTAAATGATTCTAAGTTATTAGATGAAATAAAAGAATATATGCCTGAAGAGTTTAGAGGAGGGAATATATGATTAAGACCTATATCAAAGCAGAAAAATTTATCTGTGTTTCAGATGCAAATAAAATGATTCAAACACTGCAAAAATTACCCTTTAAAGGAAAGATGGATAAGACGGACAGTGAAGAAATATTTCAGTCAGAATCTTTAAAAAGATTATTATGTGTTATTAGTAAATTAGGAAGATTAGCATTAGAGTTTATTAAAATATTTACTTATGTATTTCTTTTTTTCTATTTTCCAATGAAAATGTTTTCAAGATATATGGAAGTTGGGGGGAATGGATTTAAAGTTGAGAATTGTTTTGTTTATTTTGCTTTGATTTTTACATGTATTACGGGTTCTATATTAAATTCCTTTGTTTTTAATGTGAATAAACATTCTTATCTTATGCTGAAAATGCTAAAGGTTAATCCAAAACTTTATTTTAGAGGTGGATTATTAAGAAAGGTTATAGTGGAAGGACTTTTTTTCTGGATAGCATTTATTGTATTTGGAATGGAAGCATTGCAAGCTTTTTATTTGGTCCTTTTAATTGTGTTATCTCGTTTTGCGGGAGAAACATTTAATATTTTAATTTATAGAATGACGGGGAAGAATTTTAAAAAAATCAAAGGGTTGGAAACAATTTTAATGTCTGTTGCATTATTTATGGCATATTTTGTAACCTATCTTAGAGGATATGTTCCAGATGCATATCATATGATATTTAGCTCGATGTGGTTA
>JBFHFI010000039.1:0-15632 GCA_041583675.1 Butyrivibrio sp.
AAGATATAACAACAATAATGGAGCACCACAGGGAGATCGTCCAAGATATAACAACAATAATGGAGCACCACAGGGAGATCGTCCAAGATATAATAATAATAATGGAACTTCCGGAGGACCAAGATACAATAACAACAATGGAACTTCTGGAGGACCAAGATACAATAACAACAATGGAACTTCTGGAGGATCAAGATACAATAACAACAATGGAACTTCTGGAGGACCAAGATACAATAACAACAATGGAACTTCCGGAGGACCAAGATACAATAATAATAATGGAACTTCTGGTGGATCAAGATATAACAATAATGCTCCAGGTAGAAATGGTTCTGATAGAAATAATTATAGAAAAGATGACAAACCAGCAGCAGGTGGATTTGATGGTGCTGATGCTTTAAAAGAAAGAGAAGCAAAAGAGCAAAGAAGTAAAGACCGTGAGAATCGTAAAAGAGATGCATTATCAGGACATGATAAAGTTGAAAGAAGAGAAAACACAAGAGCTTTAGAAAAAAATTCAATCAAGGGTAAATCAGTTGTAAAAGAAGCTCCAGTTGTGACTATTAAAACGCTTGTATTACCTGATGTTTTAACAATTAAAGAATTAGCAGATAAAATGAAAATACCTGCAGCAACACTTGTTAAAAAGCTCTTTTTAAAAGGAGAAGTTGTAACAATTAATCAAGACATTAATTTCGATCAGGCAGAAGAAATTGCATTAGAGTTTAACTGTATCTGTGAGCATGAAATTAAAGTAAATGTTATTGAAGAACTTTTAAAAGAAGAAGAAGTGGATGATGAAGCATCATTAGTTTCTAGACCACCAGTTGTATGTGTAATGGGTCATGTTGATCATGGTAAAACTTCATTATTAGATGCAATTAGATCTACAAATGTGACATCAAGAGAAGCGGGTGGTATTACACAGCATATTGGTGCATACACAGTTGATGTACGTGGACAACAAATTACTTTTCTAGATACTCCAGGACATGAAGCGTTTACTTCAATGCGTATGAGAGGTGCCAAATCAACTGATATTGCAATCTTAGTAGTTGCAGCTGATGATGGAGTAATGCCTCAGACAATAGAGGCTATTAATCATGCAAAAGCGGCAGGAATTGATATTGTAGTTGCTGTTAATAAAATGGATAAACCTAGTGCTAATATAGACAGAGTAAAACAGGAATTAACAGAGCATGAATTGATTGCAGAAGATTATGGTGGAACTACAGTATTCTGTCCAGTATCAGCAAAATCAGGAGAAGGAATTGATAATTTACTTGAAATGTTAGTTTTAACATCTGAAATGAGAGAACTCAAGGCTAATCCGGACAGAAAGGCTAGAGGTTTAATTATTGAAGCACAACTTGACAAAGGTAGGGGACCAGTTGCAACTGTATTGGTGCAAAAAGGAACACTTCATGTTGGGGATATTTTAGCAGTTGGTTCAAGCCATGGTAAAATTAGAGCTATGATAGATGATAAAGGAAAACGTATTAAGCAGGCAGGGCCATCTATTCCAGTAGAAATACTTGGACTTAATGAAGTACCAAATGCAGGAGATGTATTCGTATCTTTTGATACAGAAAAAGAAGCAAGAACCTTTGCAGATACATTCATTAGAGAAGGTCGAGTTAAAATGCTTGATGAAACCAAGGCAAAAATGTCATTGGATGATTTATTTTCACAAATTAAAGCAGGTACTTTAAAAGAACTTAACATAGTTGTAAAAGCGGATGTACAAGGTTCTGTTGAAGCCGTAAAACAAAGCTTGTTAAAAATTACAAATGAAGAAGTTGTTGTAAAAGTTATTCATGCTGGAGTTGGTGCAGTAAATGAATCAGATGTTACATTAGCGGCTGCTTCAAATGCAATTATAATAGGATTTAATGTGCGCCCAGATAATCAAGCTAGAATTGTTGCGGAGCAAGAGAATGTTGATTTGCGTCTTTATAAGGTTATTTATAAAGCAATTGAAGATGTAGAAGCTGCTATGAAGGGTATGCTTGATCCTAAGTTTGAAGAAAAAATTATAGGACATGGAGTGATACGTCAAATATATAAAGCTTCTGTAATTGGGACAATTGCAGGTGTTTATGTAACAGATGGAGTAATTACCAAGAATGCATCTATTAGAGTAATGCGTGGAACAAATATGATTTATGATGGACCTTTAGCATCATTAAAAAGATTTAAAGATGATGCCAAAGAAGTTAAAGAAGGCTACGAATGTGGTTGTGTATTTGAAAAGTTCAACGAAGTCAAAGAAGATGATACAATAGAAGCATATGCAATGGTAGAGATTCCAAGATAGGAGTTATCTATGAAAAAAAATAGTATAAAAAATACAAGAATTAATTCAGAAGTTCAAAAGGAATTGAGTACAATTATTCGTTCAGAAATTAAAGACCCAAGAATTAATCCTATGACATCGGTGACAGCGGTTATTGTGTCACCAGATTTAAAAACATGTAAAGCATATATAAGTGTACTAGGTGATGAAAAATCACAAACAGATACTATAAAAGGATTGAAAAGTGCGGAAGGCTATATTCGTGGATTAATTGCAAAAAGTATTAATTTACGAAATACACCTGAAATCACATTTGTATTAGACCAATCAATTGAATATGGAGTTCATATGTCAGAATTAATTGATCAGGTGAAAACAAAAAAAACATCCGATGAGCTTTGATTTAGAATTAATGAAAGGTGACAAAATGATTTCAATTAAAGAAATAGTGGAAGGTGCCAAAACAGTTGCAATTACAGGTCATGTAAGACCTGATGGAGACTGTACTGGTTCAGCATTAGGTTTATATAATTATCTGTGTGACACAAATCCTGCAATTGAAGTAGATGTTTATTTGGAGCCTATTGAGGAACATTTTATGTTCTTCAATGGCTCTAAAAAAATTAAATCTATAATAGAAGAAGATAAACAATATGATGTTTTTTTTGTTTTAGATTGTGGAGACCCTAATAGAGTAGCTGAATTTATTCGTGGTACTTTGGAAAATGCAAAAAAAACAGTTTGTATTGATCATCATGTAAGTTATAAAACATTTGCTGATATCAATCATATACAAACAGGGATTAGTTCTACATGTGAAGTTATATATGAACTGATGGAAGAAGATAAAATTTCGAAAAATACAGCAGAATGTTTGTACACAGGAATTATTCACGACACAGGTGTGTTAAAATATCAATCAACAACCAAAAGAACAATGTATATTGCCGGAGAATTGATGGATAAAGGAATTGATTTCACATCTATTGTCGATGATACTTTTTTCAAAAAAACCTATGTTCAAAATAAGTTGTTAGGAAAAATATTAATGGATAGTCGGTTGATCTTACAGGGAAAGGCTATATATTCCTATGTGGATCATAAAACCCTTGCAGAATATAATTTGACTGGAAAAGATTTGGGTGGAGTTATTGATCAATTAAGATTTACAGAAGGGATTGAAGTCGCAATCTTTATGTATGAATTATCGGATGGATTAATTAAAGGAAGCTTAAGATCTGTAAAATCAATAGATGTAAATATAATTGCAAATGAATTTGGTGGCGGTGGACATATTAGGGCTGCGGGATTTTCTTCTACAATGAAAATGGAAGAATTAATTAGTAAGATTCAGACTTTGATTTTAAAACAGTTGTAAAAGGTTAAAGGGATAAATATTCTTTGATATTGGGAAGAAAATGATAAATGGAATAATTAATATAAATAAAGAAGCTGGTTTTACATCACATGATGTTGTAGCAAAATTAAGAGGAATACTAAAACAAAAAAAGATTGGTCATACAGGGACTTTGGATCCAGATGCAACGGGTGTATTGCCAGTATGTCTTGGAAATGGAACAAAATTATGTGAATTATTAACAGATAAAACCAAAGAATATATTGCAGAAATTGTGTTAGGAACAACAACGGATACAGAAGATCTAAGTGGGGCGGTGCTTTCTCAAAAAGAATTTGTGAAAGAAAAAGAGCAAATTAAAAAGGTGATTGAATCCTTTATAGGAGAGTATAATCAAATACCTCCCATGTATTCTGCAATTAAAGTAAATGGTAAAAAATTATATGAATTGGCGAGAGAGGGACAGGTAATTGAGAGAAAACCAAGATCTGTATCCATCTACTCAATACAAATAATCGAATGGGATTTACCAAAGGTTAAAATAATTGTTCAATGTTCAAAAGGCACTTATATAAGGTCTCTTTGTAGAGATATTGGAAATGAATTACAATGTGGAGCTTGTATGGGTAAATTAATAAGATCTCGATCAGGAGATTTTGTTTTAGAAAATTCTTATAAACTCTCGGAAATTGAAAAATTTGTAGAAAACAAGCAAATATTAAAATATGTAACTCCAGTGGATGATTTTTTTAAAGCTTATCCGAAAGTTGTTGTTTATGGAACCAATGAGTTTCTTGTGAAAAATGGAAATAAGTTTCAATTAGAGGGTGGTTGTTACAAAGAAAAAGTAAGAGTATACCTAGAAGATAATACTTTTGTTGGGGTATATGAATATAACAACGAGAATGGTTTGTATATACCATTTAAGATGTTCCTGAACGGAGTGTGACAATAAAATGCGAATTATAAGTGGTAGAAATTTAAAATTTGATAGAAATACTGTAGTTACTTTTGGAAAATTTGATGGAATACATAAGGGACATAGACTTCTTTTTGAAAAAGCAATTGAGATTGGGCGAGGAAATCATTTAGAAGTGGTAGTTTTCACATTTCAAATGGATGCAATTGCTGGTTCAGGTCAAAAAGTAAATCAACATATTACCACCGTGGAGCAAAGAAGAAAAATATTTGAAAAACTTGGGATTGATACTTTGGTTGAGTATCCATTAGATATGGTTACTGCATCGATGGAACCGTTAGAATTTATTCAAAAAATAATTAAGGATCAACTTATGGCTACCTATATTGTAGTTGGACAGGATTGGCATTTTGGAGTGGGACGTTCTGGAGATGTTAATACTTTAAAGCAATGGGAAAGTATATATAATTATCAGGCAGTAATAGTCCCAAAAGAAATTTATCATAATAAAGAGATTAGTAGTTCTTGGATTCGAGATGAGATCAAAGAAGGAAATATGGAGAATGCATATATTTTACTTGGTAATCCCTATACAATTATGGGAAAAGTACTTCACGGAAACAAGATAGGAAGAACATTGGGATTCCCTACAATTAATATAGAACCTGAAGCGGATAAAATATTACCACCTTATGGAGTATATGCGTCAAAAATATCTTATAATAATATAGAATATTTTGGAATGACGAATGTGGGAGTAAGACCAACGGTTACAAATGATAAAAAAGTTGTGATAGAAACCTATTTATTTGGGTTTGATCAAGAGATTTATCAGGAGACTTTGGATGTTCAGCTTTTTCATTATGAGAGACCAGAAATTAAATATGATAATTTAGAAGAATTAAAAAAACAGATGAAGTATGATGTTGAATATACAAAGTCATATTTCATGATTTAAATCTTGATTTAAAGATAGAAATGTGATAACATATTTTAGTATTAATAATCAGCCATTACTCGGATCTCGGCTCACTCCGACCAGATACTTAGTAATAGGCGTTTTACAAATAGGAGGAATATTATAATGATATCAAAAGAAAAGAAAGCAGAGATTATTGCTGAATTTGGAAGACAAGCTGGAGACACAGGTTCACCAGAAGTACAGATTGCTTTACTTACAGAAAGAATCAATGAGTTAACAGGTCATCTTAAAGTGAATCAGAAAGATCATCATTCAAGAAGAGGACTTCTTAAAATGGTAGGTCAAAGAAGAGGATTACTTGAATACATCAAAAAACATGATGTTGAAGGATACCGTACTTTGATTGCACGTTTAGGAATCAGAAAATAATCAATGTTGGGCGGAGTCTTCCGCCCTTTTTTTCAAGGATAATATTTTACAAATGGTATGTAATAGAAGGTGTACGAGACCGCTGAAAAGCATATACAAAAAAGATATGTTTTTCAGTAGTTTCGGTATCTTCTGTTCAAATAAAATACATAATTCGATTGCTTGTAGCAACGGAAGAAGGAGATTTAAATGTTTAAAAGTTTTAGTATGGAACTTGCTGGCAGAACTTTAACAGTAGATGTTGATAGAGTTGCAAAACAAGCCAATGGTGCTGCTTTTATGCACTATGGAGATACAACCGTATTATCTACAGCCACTGCATCAGCAAAACCGAGAGAGGGAATTGATTTTTTCCCATTAAGTGTTGAATATGAAGAAAAATTATATTCAGTTGGTAGAATACCAGGTGGATTTAATAAAAGAGAAGGAAAAGCATCAGAGAATTCTGTATTAACATCACGTGTTATTGATAGACCTATGAGACCTCTTTTTCCTAAAGATTATAGAAATGATGTTACACTTAATAATCTTGTACTATCAGTTGATCCTGATTGTAGTCCAGAATTAACAGCTATGCTTGGATCTGCAATTTCAGTTGCAATTTCAGATATTCCATTTGATGGCCCATGTGCAACAACACAAATTGGTATGGTAAATGATGAATTTATTGTTAATCCAAGTAATGAACAACAGTTAACTTCAGATTTGAAATTAACAGTTGCATCGACTCAAGAAAAAGTAATTATGATAGAAGCAGGAGCGAATGAGATTCCTGAAGCTAAAATGATTGAGGCTATTTATTTAGCACATGAGACGAATCAGCAAGTAATTGCTTTTATTAATAAAATTGTTGCAGAGTGCGGAAAAGAAAAACATACATATACAAGTTGTGCGGTTCCTGCAGAGTTATTTGCAAAAATGAAAGAGCTTGTAACTCCAGAAGAAATGGAAGTTGCAGTATTCACAGATGTAAAACAAGATAGAGAAGCAAATATGAGTGTTATTACTAGTAAATTTGAACAAGCATTTGCAGATAATAGTGAATGGATGTCTGTTTTACCAGAGGCAATTTATCAGTATGAAAAAAAGACTGTTCGTAAAATGATTTTAAAAGACCATAAAAGACCTGATGGTAGAGCGCTTGATCAGATTAGAAAGTTAGATGCTGAGACAGATATTATACCGAGAGTACATGGTTCAGCAATGTTTACTCGTGGGCAAACACAGATTTGTACAATTACAACAATTGCCCCATTATCTGAATCACAGAGAATTGATGGGTTAAATGAATATGATAAAAGAAAAAGATATATGCATCATTATAATTTTCCATCATATTCAGTTGGAGAAACAAGAGTTTCAAGAGGACCGGGACGTAGAGAAATTGGACATGGTTCACTTGCTGAAAAAGCATTGGTTCCAGTACTTCCAACGGAAGAAGAGTTCCCATATACAATAAGAACTGTTTCAGAGACATTTGAATCCAATGGATCAACGTCGATGGCATCCACATGTGCTTCTTGTATGTCATTAATGGCAGCAGGTGTACCACTCAAGAAAATGGTTGCTGGTATCTCATGTGGTCTTGTAACAGGAGATTCTGATGATGATTTTGTATTATTAACAGATATTCAAGGTCTTGAAGATTTCTTTGGAGACATGGATTTTAAAGTGACTGGTACAGATGCAGGGATTACTGCTATTCAAATGGATATTAAGATTCATGGACTCACAAGAGATATTGTTGAAGGCGCAATTTATAGATGTCAGGAAGCAAGATCATTTATTATGGATACATGTATGAAACCAACCATTGCAGAGCCTAGAGCAGAAGTTGGAGAATTTGCACCAAAAATCATTCAGTTAAAAATAGATCCTGCTAAGATTGGCGATGTAGTTGGTCAAAGAGGAAAAACTATAAATGCTATTATTGATGAAACAGGTGTGAAGATTGACATAAATGATGAGGGAACAGTATTTGTTTGTGGCACTGATAAAGTGGCAATTGACAAAGCACTTGGATATGTTAAAACGATTACAACTGATTATGAAGAAGGCATGGTATTTGAAGGAACTGTAATTAGTATTAAGGACTTTGGAGCATTTATTGAATTTGCACCTGGAAAAGAAGGTATGGTTCATATTTCTAAAATTTCCAAGGATAGAATTGAACATGTTGAAGATGTTCTTACAGTTGGTCAAAAAGTTCATGTTGTTTGTTTAGGTAAAGACAAAATGGGTAGATATAGCTTTAGTATGAAAGATTATAAAGCAGAATAATATTATTTCCCCGGTTATGCCGGGGAATTATTTTTTAATAGTGGAGGTTTTTATGTCAGGACATTCAAAATTTGCGAATATAAAACATAAAAAAGAAAAAAACGATGCAACAAGAGGTAAAATTTTCACGAGATTAGGAAAAGAATTAATGGTGGCTGTTCGTGAAGGTGGTCCAGATCCTGCAAATAATAATAAACTTAGAGACACAATTGCGAAAGCAAAATCTAATAATATGCCAAATGATACAATTGATAGAAGTATAAAAAAGGCAGCAGGAGATAGTGATGCAGCAAATTTCACAGCAATGACTTATGAAGGTTATGGACCTAGTGGTACTGCAATTATTGTTGAAGCTTTAACAGATAATAAAAATAGAACAGCATCCAATGTAAGAAATGCTTTTACAAAGGGTGGTGGAAATGTAGGAACAACAGGTTGTGTATCCTTTATGTTTGACACCAAAGGACAAATTTTGATAAGCAAAGAGACTTGTAAAATGGATTCAGATGAATTGATGATGATAGCGCTTGACTCTGGTGCGGAAGATTTTAGTGATGAAGATGATGAACAGTATGAAATAATAACAAGTCCAGAAGAGTGTGGAAATGTAAGAGAAGTGCTTGAATCACAGGGATTGTTATTAGAACAAGCGGAAGTTACAATGATTCCTCAAGTTTGGGTGGAATTAAAAACAGAAGCGGATATAAAACAAATGAATAAAATACTTGATCTTTTGGATGATGATGATGATGTACAGAATGTATATCATAATTGGGATATGCCAATTGAAGAGGAAGATTAGCCTTGATATATAGGCATTGTAGGGGTTTTTACAAGTAAATAAATTGAATAAAAATCATTCAGTTATGATATACGTTGATTTTTTATAATTGATAAAATGGTATGCTTTTTATACATTTTCCATAATTGGTGAATGGTAAAGGAGTGTACCTTTTTATGTTATTAGAAGATTGTTTGAATGAATTTATTTTTGATTGTAAATTAAGAAAATTAAGTGAGAAAACTATTAAATCTTATCGTGGTAATTGTGAAAGAGTGTTTCAATATTTAGAAAATGAATATCAAGTAACAGAAATTGAGTATTGTAATTTAAAATGCATCCAAGGTTATATTCAATATTTAACAAATAAAGGATTAAAGGAAACATATATCAACACAATAATTAAGTGTGTAACTTCTTTCTTTAAATATTGTTATATTGAAGAATATGTACATAAAAATGTGATGAAAAGAATAAAACAATAACAAGAGCCAACCACATGGATTGAAACATTTACAACTAATGAAGTCAGAAAGATGATTAGTTATTTTAAGGGGAGAAAGATTTTAATATAATATAAAATTTTGTAAGGCAAGATTATATTGTAAATATTTTGAAGAAAGCGTAAAATTAAAGAAAGAGTGAGAATGATCACTAAAAGAAGTAATATTTAGTAAATTCGAGTAATTAAGTTCTTCCAATTTCTTACAACCCCTATAAACTCTAGCTTTAATCCACTTTTAATACTGTGTGTAAAATTACGTTAAATCGACTATGTAGAGGGCATATTTTAATAAAGAAAAAAGGATACAAAGATTGTTTGCATACCACTAGTTAGACAATACATTTACAAACGCAACTCCCCATTTTATCCCTTAATAAATATGGACTAATAGAAATATATGGATATGCAAGATGTTCAACAAATGAAAGCAAACAGGATATTGATAGGCAGAAAAGAGAATTGAAAGAAATGGGTGTTCCTATTAAGAATATCTATTTTGAATATGAGAGTGGAACTAAAACAGATAGACAAGAATTAATCAAACTATTTGATATGGCACAATAAGGTGATACGATTATAGCAACAGATCTAAGCAGATTCACTAGGTCAACAAGACAATTAGCTGATATTATTGATATAGTTAGAGATAAGCACCTTAAATTGATAGTTGGAACATTTAAAGTTGATTGTATCAATGATAAGTCGGATGCTATGATGCAAGGAATGCTAGAAATGATGGGTGTATTTACTCAAATGGAACGTAATATTATATCAGAACGTATTAAGAGTGGTATGGTTAATGCTAAAGCTAAAGGTAGTGTATTAGGTAGATCTGTAATAACAACTGATAAGATACCATCTATATTTATGAAGTATTATCCAAATTATAAGGATGGAGATATAAATGTATCAGAATTATCCAAGTTATGTGATATGAGTAGAACAACAGTGTATAAATACTTGAAATTGTTAAAGGATAAATAGGTAATAATGTAGCATCTGCTTATTGTGGGTGCTATTATTAAGAATGAAACGAGGAAATATATATAATTATGTCAACCCCTAAAGAAAAAAACGTGTTTAGTAACCCAATTTATTTTACTCCTAGAATTTTATGATATAATAATTCAAACAGGGGGATAAATTAAGATGGAAAAAATAGATTCGCATGTTCAAATATCAAAAGCTATAATAAAAAATTTTGCTAATAATGGTTCACTTTTTTCATATAACATCAATGAAAATAAAATTATAAAAGATGATGCATCATTTAATGCAATAGAAAATTATTACACACCAGAATTGGACAAGGAAATACTAGGAGCATTATATGAACAACCTTTTGGCAAGGTTAGAAAAAAGATAAAATTATTTTATGATAAGATAAATACCGAACTTGTTTTCGATAAGAATGATATTGATATTATTAGGAAATATATAAAAACTTCTATGTTAAGGGGTGAAAAGACAATTAATATTGCAAAAAATGAAAGTGCATTTTCATCTATTATAGATAGGAATATTTTGCATGAGATGATGATTAGAAAAGGTCTTGAGTATAATGAAATAGACATTTACTTATCTGAATATATTCCTACTTTAATAATAAATAAAACAGATGATAATTTTGTTATAAATAAAAATTGTTTCTACACTACAGAAATAATAGGGATGAATTTATTTATAATTCCAGTTAACCCAAAATACGTGATTGCAATGGGAAAAGAAAATGAAATTGTAAATTTTCGAAATAAATATGATTGTGATTTTATTTTTGTTAATGAAGTTGCAAGTATATATAATATGAATAATAGAGCTTATCGATATGAAAAAAATGTTGAAGGAAATTTTTTATTGTCTATTAGTGAAAAAGAACTTAATCTTATTCAAGAATATGTAATTAATCAAATTAGAAACTAGAATTTTCAGTCAATAAGATGTAAACTTTAAGTGTAGTTTATTAACTTAAAAGGGGGATTTAATAAATGGCATTAATACAGTGTCCAGAGTGTGGTAAAGAGGTAAGTGATAAAGCAGATAAATGTATTCATTGTGGTTATCCATTTGATAAATTAAAAAAAAATAAAGATGAATTTATTGAGAAACCAATTTCCAAATATGAAATAAATGGAGAAAACATTGATATATCTGGAGTAATAGCATTTTTAAGTATAAATCGGGATGAAGAAGCAGAAAGCGAATTAATTAGAATTTCTAATCTTTCAAGTATTGCGGCAAAACAATATATAAATGAAATTAAAAATACAGACATAATTGATAAAAACGTTATATATCGTGAAAAGATAATTGAAAATAGTCATAAAGATTATGTACCAACAGATAATTCTGTTAAATGTCCAAAATGTGGTTCAACCCAAATTCAAGTAGTACCTCGTAGATGGTCGTTGGCAACAGGGTTTTTAACAAATAAAGTTGATAGAGTTTGCTTGAATTGTAAACATAAATTTTAAGGGGGATTATATATTTTTAATAAACACTCCAAAGGGTGGTAACAAATAGTTACTGCCTTTTTTAATATACAAAAATAAGAAAGGACAACACAAATATGACAAATTTAGAACGATTAAAATTAGAACTATCAAACAAAGCATATTTTACAGATGATGAATATACAATATTCTTAGAGGAAAACGGACTTATATCAACAGATACTTATTCTAAAACACTTGATGAATTATATCTATTACAATCCGTTATAGCAATCTTACAAGCATTAACCAATAACATTGATTTATTCCGTTCAATTGAAACAGAATTTACAACAATATCATCTGCATATAAGAATTTGAAAGATAGGATTGATGAGATTTATAAACGAATTTCATTGATGCCATCTTATCATTCTGTAAACAGTACAATCACATATCTGTATCATAATTAAGGTGGTGGAATAATGAATATATTAAACGATATTTTCAGAGATACCTTAGAACGTGAGGGGGTCAATATTACGATTAACTCAATTGTTCATAAAGTATTCTTTAGACGCAATGACAAAGGAAATACAACACTCTACGGAACGTTATACGCCTTGTATAGCGATTCTATTAAACAGGGTGAAGTATTGCCTAAATGGTTCTAAGTATCTTATAACTAAAGAATTAACAAGCGAAAATACAACTTATCAGAAATATGAATGTATTAAATGTAATTCCACAATCAAGTGGATGTATGGCAAGAATGACATGATTATTTATGATTGTTATATGAAAGATTTAGCTGATTCATTGAAATCTGCTGAAAGCACTATTATATTAAGTTCAAAATTAGAAATATGGTTGCCACTTAATGCAGATAGCGAAAGAATAATGTTAAATGGTCGTTTCTTCTGTGGCACTTATAAAATGGTCAATGTTGTGACAGAGTTCAATTATCTCAATGGATTATGCTATCTATATGGTGAACGTGATTCAATTATGCCTAATGATGATGTTGTTAATGGAATTGCTAACAGATGGGATTATGAAGATAAACCTAATGAATATGCCATTTCTATAACAGAATCATCTATTGAGATTGAATAAGATTCAACACAGACATTAACAGTTTCTGTAGCAATAAATGGTTCAGCTATGATAAACCAACCAATAATAACATGGAGTATTGCAGATGGTTCTATATGTTCTGTAGACAGTTCTAATATTGTTACAGGCTTAAAGGTTGGTACAACAAAGATAACGGCATCCTATAAGGTTAATGATTATGACAGTTGTATTACAGATAGTGTAATGGTAACAATTAAAGAAAAATCTATTGTAGTTGGTGATATTGTGGTTACACCTATTTATAATACAAGTACCTATTACAAATTGCTACAAGGTAAAACACAATTGTTTACTTGTTCAATCAGTGGTCTAAGCAATCCACAATGGAATATAACACTAAATGCAAATGGAAATACTGCAAGCTATTATACAAGCACGATTGATAACACAAATGGAACATTTACAGTTCAGAATAAGGCTAAAGCAACACCATATTTAATATATACTATAAATGAAATAACCTCAGGTAAATCTTTAACATATCAGATTGCTTTGGGTGGAATTATGTAATAAATAATAGGCTCACTCCTTAATTTGAGTGGGTCTTATTTGCTAAATTAGAAATAATAATATACAATGATAAAGTTACAAAATAAAAATGTACCAGTTATGGTATATGTATATAAAAAAGTATATAAAATTCAACGATTTTGCTTGATTATCCTTAATGATGATTATGATGTACAGAATGTATATCATAATTGGGATATGCCAATGGAAGAGGAAGATTAAATAAAAAATGCATCTTTTGAGAAGATGCATTTTTTTTAAGAATTAAGAATTTTTTTGACTTTCATAAAACTTAAATCTATTCAAATGTTTTGAAAGAACTAAAGCCAAAAAACAAGATAAAATACATTTAACAATATCTCCAATAATAAATGGAAATGTGCTGTAAGTAAATGCAGCAAGATAGGAAAGACCGGCATAATAGGAGACAGTTACATTACCTAAAAGATATATAATAGGGGTTCCGATAAAAAGTGTTATAAATAAATAACGTATAATATTAGGATTTTTCCCTTTTAAACAACTGATTACAAAAGCAGATACCAAAAATCCAATTAAATAACCGCCGCTAGGACTGAATAAAACACCTAAACTTCCTTTACCTCCAGAAAATACGGGTAGACCCAAGAATCCAATGAGTAAATATACAATAACAACAAGACTGGATTGATAAGGGGTTAATAATAATGCAGAAGTGAAAATTACTGCAGTCTGTAGTGTAATTGGAATAGGTGTAAAAGGGAGTGGAATGGGGAAGAATGATAAAGCGCAAGTAAGTGCAACAAACATTCCCATAAGAACCATGTCAAAAGTTGTGAGTCGAAATAAATTGTTTGATTTCATATTTTAATCCTTTACTGTTTATTATTTCACACAGTATAACAATTAAAAAATAAATTGTCAACCTATAAGATGGGAAGGTTGACAATTATAGGTCTGTAGATTTATTTTTTACTATTTCAGCGGTTATAATAGTTCGAGTAGCGGTATTGGATCCATTAAAAATGGCAATCATTGTATTAATTGCTGATTTACAAACTTCTTCATCTCTGCAATTTATAGTGGTTATAGTTGGAGTGGATATTTCTGAAAATATAGTAAAACCACTTCCAGAAACTTCAATATCATCAGGAATGGATAAGTTATGGTCAGAGATTGCTTTGATCACACCATTGGCAAGTAAATCATCAGAACATATAATACCTTGAATTGGTTTGTTTTCAGATAATAATTTATCCACATAAGCATAGGATGACTTATTGTCGGACTTACATAATTGAATATATTCGGGAGGGACAGTTACATTGTGAACAGAATTTGCATTTTTAAAAGCATCTAATTTGGATATAGAAGTAGAGGACATACTTGAAAAAAGAAATAGTAATTTATTGCGATTGTGTTTTAACATATTTTCAGTTAAGGTATAGATAGCTTTTTTTTCATCACATAAAATAGACCATATGTTAGTACCTTCTATGGATGCGTTTAAAAGAAGAATTGGTTTTTTATAAGGAGATTGTAAAAGATATTGATTATATTCTTGTTTATATTCCATAAAATCTATACCAATGATAAGAATGGCATCTATTTTTTTACTTGTAAAATGTGCAAAAGCATTTCTTTTATCTTGTAAAATGGTACCACAACAGCATAGAATAGTCTCATATCCCAAAAAGAATAATTTTTTATTCAAATATTCTACAATATTAGAAATTCTAATTTGGGTTAGAGATGTACATAATATACCAATTGTTTTTGTCTGTTTTGCAGAATTATTACGATTCTGACCAAGCATACTAGGTGTGTAACCAGTTTCTTTAATTACTTTATTTACTTTTTCTTTTGTCTTCTCGCTGACCTTTGGACTTCCATTTATAACGCGAGAGACTGTTGCAATTGATACACCTGCTTTTTCGGAGATATCGTAAATATTCATAAAAACCTCATTAAATTGTATATTTGGTTTTATTATATAATAGTAAGATATCTCTTTCAAGATAAATAATAA
Source organism: Butyrivibrio sp. (assembly GCA_041583675.1). Classification (GTDB taxonomy): domain Bacteria; phylum Bacillota; class Clostridia; order Lachnospirales; family Lachnospiraceae; genus Eshraghiella. Next base: position 15,577 of record JBFHFI010000039.1, read on the forward strand.
ATATTCAAGAAGGATAATATATTATGAGTATTTAACCAAATATTTTAAGAATCAAT
>JBFHFI010000040.1:0-15421 GCA_041583675.1 Butyrivibrio sp.
AAAGTTGTATGTTTTCTAAATTACCTGTACTTGAGCTAAAAGAACTGGCAGGCAAAACAAATGCCATAACAAGGGGAAGAGCATAAAATAATAAAGCCCACGGATTTTCATATTTCTTAGCCGGCCTAAATAAATCTTTCAATGATAAAATCGCTATAATACACATTACAATCGCTGCAAAAATCATATATGGAATAATTCTCGGATGCACATACAAATTCACACTTCCCGAAGCAACCGTATAAAGAAAAAATATCGCAAAACCAAACAATAAAAGAATTTTTATTCCTACATTCACATTTAAGTGCTTTTTTGTTATCATTTTCATAGTGCCTCTCCTTAAAAGAATAAAATAATGAAAAAATTAAGAATTATATAATTCAAGATAAATATAATAATTGACAGCTTTATAACAAAACTTTTCTTAAAGTTAGACAAAAGCATTAATAAGTTTTTCACATCCATCATTGGGCCAAATACCATAAAACCCATAATTGAACCCATTGTAAATCTACTTAAAAATCCTCTTGCAATAAAAGCATCAGAAGTTGAACAAGCAGAAAATAAAAAAGCCATTGTCATCATAACTAAAAGCGAAGCCCAATTCTGATTCCCCAAATTTGTAAATATTTTTTCAGGAATCAACATTTGAATTAAGCTCGTTATAAATGCCCCTATCACTAAATATTTCCCCACTCCAAAAAATTCATCTCCCGCAAGAGTAAACATACTATTTACCTTTTCTAAGTTTCCTTTTTTTTCAGTCCTATCTTCAATATTACAAGTACAGGTGTAACTTGGAAATATTTTTTTCTTCCTTGTATCCTTTTGGTATGTGCACGTTTGCTCAATTGAGTCATTTAACAATATAGAAAAGTCTTTTTTATAAAAAGACATACATAATCCAACAAGAAAAGCAATTAGTATACCTAATCCAACCCTCATCAATGTAATTTCAGGTTGTCCCGGAAATGCATACAATGTAGATATAATTACTATAGGATTCATAATTGGTGCCGAAAGCATAAATGTTATTGCAATAGGCATAGCCACTCCTTTTTTTATAAGCCTTGTCATAACTGGAACAATGGCGCATTCACACACCGGAAATAAAATACCAATAAACATTGCTGTCAAAAAGCCCAATCCATATTTTTTAGGAAAAACTTTTACAATCCATTCATCTGGAATAAATATGTGCATCGCCGAAGAAACTAACACACCGATTAGCATAAATGGAAACGCCTGCATTAATATACTAATAAAGATTGTATTAAACACTTTCACTTCTAATAAATCAATATCCAATGATGGATGAAATATTGAAAACAATACATACCCAAAGGTAAAAATGATAATAATACCCAAAAATATGCTTGAAGCACTTATTTTTTTTCGATAATCCTTTTTATACTTAAAATTGTCTGCGATTGAATTCTTTTCTTCTTTTTTCATTTTTAACATTCAAGCTATTTCTCCTGTCTATTTTTCACAAGGCATTCAGGACAGTATCCATAAATATCAAGTTTATGTCCTACGATTGTGTAATTGGTTTCCCCAGCAAGGACATCTTCATAACCTTCTAAAGGGCATCCACTGATTGTTAATATTTTTTTACAGCCAAGACATATCAAATGATGTGTGTGTAACATGCTATTATATTCATATAATGCTTTATTACTATCACTGATATTAATCTTGTTCAATATTTTTTTATCTTCTAATATATCAAGCGTTCTATAAATAGTAGACATGTTAATTAATATTTTATTTTTCTTCATTTCTTGAAAAATCTCTTCTGCTGAAATTGGTTGACTACTTTTTTCCAAAAGATCAAGTATTTCCATACGATGTTTTGTATGTTTTAAACCATTTACGCTTAGATGATTTAAAAAATCAGTTTTCCCCATATTTTCCACCTTTCAAAGACTTATTAATAGTTTCTTTTGAAAGTTTACCTTTTCTATATTTTATAGATATCAATCGAAGTGTATAAGCTACAAAATAGCCAATTACAGATAATACTACCATAACCGCTCCCGATGCAATATTCATTTCATACGAAATCCATAAACCTAAAATACAAAAAATATTACCGAATAAAACCGAATAAATCATTCTATTTTTCAAATTAGAAGTTAATATTCCCGCCGTTGCTGCCGGTGCTGTTAAAAGAGCAAGTACCAGAATAATTCCAACAACTCTAATTAAAACAACAACCGTCATTGCAATCAATACTAATAAAAGATATTCCAAAAATACCACCCTTATACCAATTATGGAAGCAAATTCTTCATCAAAAAGATAAGCCTTCCAATTATTAAACAAAGCTACAATTACAAATGTTACAATAATAGTTAAAAATATAATTAAATTAAGTTCCGCATTTGTCACTGAAAGAATACTTCCAAATAAATAAGAACTTAAATCCGGTGGGTATCCAGGCATCAAAGCAATAAAAATAATTCCCAAAGCCATTCCTAAGGACCAAAACAAACCAATTACCACATCGGACTGCGCTCCACCTTTTCTTTTTATATATCCTATTCCCAATGCAGCGCAAATAGAAAATATAAAAGCTCCTATTATAGGTTCAAATCCCAAAAGGTAACCTAATCCAACCCCACCATATGATGTATGCGCTATTCCTCCACTCATCATAACTAATTTTTTTTCGACAATAATCACTCCAATAATACCACATACTACACTTGCCAGGACACTTGCAATAAAAGCATGCTGTAAAAACTGATATTCAAAAAGTGCTTCAATCAATGTTTTTCACCTCCCCATGCTCCTTAAGAACCCTATGTGGCACCCCATGTGCTATAAGATCTACCGGACATCCATACATACTATTTATAACATTTTCTGTAAGCTCTGGTTCTCCATGATATACAAGACTACCATTAAGGCAAGCCAAACGGTGTACATGGGAAGACACAGCAAGCATATCATGAGTAACAAGTATTATCGTCATGCTTTTGTTCAATTCTTTCAGCAAACCATATATCTGGTTTCTTGAAATTGCATCTACACTTGCTGTCGGCTCATCCAAAAGCAATATCTTAGGATTAACAGCAAGTGCCCTTGCAATAAGCATTTTTTGGAATTCTCCTCCTGACAATTCGGATATTTGGCGTTTTGCCAATTCAGCAATTCCAACTTTTTCAAGAAGCTCATAAGCTCTTTTTTTATCCTTTATCGAATATTTAAAAAAAGGAGTCACACCTTTCTTCATGCATCCTGTTAAAACAACTTCAAACAACGTAATTGGGAACTGTTTATCCAATGTAGCAAACTGAGGAACATATCCTATTAATGTTCTTTTTTTACTAATATTATTTCCATATATTTCCACCGCCCCTGATGATGTTGGTATTAGACCAAGAATTGCTTTTAAAAGCGTGGATTTCCCCCCACCATTTGGACCAATAATGCCAAGATATTCTCCTTCATACACATCAAGACATACACCTGTTACTGCAGGTGTATGTCCATAATAAACAGATAAATTATTAATATGAATTGCCAGTTCGTTTTTTTCGTTTAAATCGATCATTCCATAACCTCTGCCATTGTTACCGCCATATTCTTTAAATTATTAATATAATCTTCTGCTAATGGTGCAAGTTGTATTGTTTTTCCGCCAATTTCTTCTGCAAATGATTGGGACTGGCTACTATCAATTTCTTCTTGATAAAAAATCACTTTAATATTTTTTTCTTTAGCCAAATCAATCATTTCTTGTAAATGTTTTGCCGTTGCTTCTTTTCCATCTTCTTCTAGTGCATACATTGTCAAACCATAGTCATCCGCAAGATAACCAAATGCAGGATGATATACAATAAAATTCTTACTTTGAACATCAATAAGAACCGATTCTATTTGCGCATTAAGATCTTCCAACTCCTCTATATATGCTTGTCCATTTTCTTCATAAGTATTTACATTATCTGGATCAATTTTACTCATTTCATCAACAATTACTTCTATCATTACCTTCACTCTTTTTGGTGATAGCCAAATATGAGGATCTCTTTCTCCAGAGTCAAATGTTCTATCTGGATAGACTTCTGCAACTCTCTCTGCCAAAGAAATCACCGTTGTATCTCCTACACTAGGAATTATATTTGCCTCCTCCGTAGGAACTCCAATCGAAAAATACAAAGCCGCCTTCTCAAATTTCTGCATCAATTCTGCAGTGGGTTCATAATTTTCAGGGCTATTTCCAGGTGGTACCATTGTAACAACTTCCACAAGGTCTCCACAAACAGCTGTTACAAAAGTCTCCTCTGGTACAATCGTAACTGCAACAATAGGTTTAGATGTTTCTGAACTTTCAGTTACGTTCGATTCCTCTGTTGCATTACTGCATCCTGTAAAAACAAACATACACAAAAACAGTGTTGCTCCTAATATTGTTCCTATAAATCTACTTCTTTTCATTATTATCCTCCACTAATACTTTATTCGCAAATGCATTGCATTTGCATTTGATAGTATAATATAATAATGAACATATGTCAATATTATCTGCCTTCCTATCAAAACCTTGAAAAAAACAAAAAAAACTCTTGTTTTCTTCCTAAAGGATTGAAAACAAGAGTTTCTTTACATTTTATCCATTATATTAATTTACTATACACATTCATATCTGCTTCTTTACACATTAAATTTCCTAACAAAGGCACTATTTTAATAAAGTGTTCGGATTGCATATGTTTTTCCAAAGCTTCTTTATTTTCCCACTCTTCTACAAATGTTAATATCGTAGAATCTTTTATATCTTGATATAATTCATATTTTACACAGCCTTCTTCATTTCTTGTATCACCAATTAGTTCTGTACAAAGCTTTAAAATCTCATCTATCTTCTCTTCTTTTGCATAATTTTTAGCAATCACTTTTACCATAAACTTTCACCTCAAAATCTTTCTAAATGTATTCTTGTTTCATCATATCTATCAATGAATTTATTTTCTTGTCCCTCTGCAGGATAACCTAATGTTATTACGCAATACGGTTTCAAAGAGTCTTGTAGATCAAATATATTTTTAACATACTTTTCCCTATCTTCTATTGGTGCCACTCCTAACCATAGAGACCCTAATCCTAACTCTACAGCTTCCAGCAATATATTTTGTGCCGCTGCACCCATATCCTGCTGCCAACACTCAGAAAATCTCATTCTTTCTTCATTTGCCAATAACAATATCGCTACAGGAGCCTCTCCGATAGGCTTTGAATAAAGACTCATTTTCGCAAGTTTTTTTAAATTATCTTTTTCCTTTACTACTATAAACTCCCATGGTTGCTGATTCCCCGCTGATGGAGCCTGCATAGCAGCCCTTAAAATTTTATCAATCTTTTCATTCTCTACTAATTCATCTTTGTATTTTCTGACACTTCTTCTATTAAATATTGCTTCCATAATTTTTCCCCTCTAAAATCTTTATCTCTTTTTAATCAAATAAACTTAACTGCTTGTAGCTATTATCTTCTGGAAAATGATAAAGATAAGAAAACACCTCATTTGCATCACATAGAATTCCGTTTTCTTTACATTTTCTATTAAATAATTGCATTAATTCTGTATTCTTATCACTTTTTAATTGATAAGACAATCCATATTTTTGATGATATTTCTTTCGCATACCTGGAAAGTTTCTATCCAAAGCCTTATAAAAATATTCCCGGTTTCCCTCTCTTAAAGTCACTCCCATTTCAAAACATATAACTCCAACTACTTTTGCTTGAATACAATACTCTAAAATGCCCTCTATATTTTCTTTTGTGTCATTAATAAAAGGTAAAATAGGCGTTAACCAAACTACCGTTGGAATTCCGTTTTCTCTTAAAATCTCCAAAGCCTCAAATCGTTCTTTTGTTGTAGAAACATTTGGCTCTAGTATACGGCAAAGATCTTCATCATATGTTGTCATTGTCATTTGAACCACACATTTTGTATTTTGTTGAATGTTTTTTAGTATTTCCAGATCTCTTAATACACGACTTGATTTTGTTTGAATTGCTAATCCAAAATTATATTTTTCAATTAATTCTATACATCTGCGAGTTAATCCCAACTCTTCTTCACAATGCATATAAGGGTCACACATGGCTCCCGTTCCAATCATGCACTTTTGACGTTTTGACCAAAGTACCTTTTCTAAAAGTTCTGATGCATTCTGTTTCACTTCTATATCTTCAAACGGATGCAATATTCGATAGCATGAACTTCGACTATCACAATAAATACACCCATGAGTACAACCACGATATAAATTCATTCCATTTTTAGCTGATAAAATTCCTTTTGCTTCTACAAAATGCATATATTCACCTCAAATAAACCAACTTTGTTTTATCTAAACTCCTATTCCATGATATCACACAACTTTATAATTCTATCTTTTCCCTTTTAATCAATCGATTTCATTCTGATTATTCATTTGCTCTTCTATATTAATATATTATAAAATAACTACACTCTACTCAGAATCATAATAAAAAGAACAATCTTTCATATAATCTAGTGTCACAAATAATATATAAATCCCCCACCAAAATTTTGATAATTCCTGCCCTTGTGTAACCAGAAGCTTTATTCCTGCAAGGATTACTAATGCTCCCAACAAGTACACCAAAAATGTAGAACTAGGTTGCCTTACATAAAATTCTATTTTTCCTAATTCCACTTTTTTAACGATTGCTTTTCTCCCCAATTATCTTTGGAAACAGTAGGATGCGAGATTGTTTTAACTCTACCAAGCATCTTCTTTAAACTCATTCATCGTCTTCTTTCTATCCGGACTGCATAAGTACCTATAGGTCCTTTCATATAGAAAATATAAATATCTTTATACTAGTCATTATGATTCGGAATTAAAACAAATTTCCCCACATGCTTCTTTAATCCAAATTCTTTTTGCGCTTCGACGATATTTTCTAATGGAAAAGATTTGGCAAGTGCTGGTTTTATCTCTCCATTTTCTATCGCTGATATAACATTAGAAAATACTGGTTCATCCCAGCCGGTACAACCAATTAATGTAAGATCCTTTAAATAAAAATCTCTCATATCTAATTCAACAATTGGACCTGCAATAGCTCCAGATGATACAAATTCCCCCCCTCTTTTTAACACTTTCAACATATAAGGAAAGTTAGTACCTGCAATATTATCAATCACAACATCTACAGATTTTTCACCTAGGGCTTTAAGTATATCACTACCGTATCCTACCACTTCATCTGCCCCATATGATTTTACTTGTTCAATTTTAACTTGATCTCTTGCAGCTCCAATAACATAAGCACCTCTTCGTTTCGCCAATTGCACAACTGCAGAGCCTACTCCACCAGATGCTCCAGCAACTAAGACACGATTACCTTTTTTTATTCCTGCTCGGTTCACCATGTTTTCAGCAGTACCATATGAACATGGTATGGTTCCCAACTCGGCGTCGGTCCAGTCACATTCTACTGGAAACACCTCTGTAGCTGCTATTTTTACATACTGAGCAAATGCTCCATCAAAGTCTGATGCCATCCAAATATTTTCCATAGAATCATAACCTTCATTACGAATACACGATCTAATTAAAACTCTTTTACCTATAAGCTCTTTGTTTTTTTCATCTTTTACTTCTACAACTTCTCCACAACAATCCGTTCCCTGTATAAGTGGAAACGGAGTGGCTTCACTCCATCCCCCATCGCCTTCGCTTGCTGCTTCTGCTAATTCTTCATCCGTCGATGTAAGCTTATCAGTTCCTGTGGTTACCTTTGATGAATACCATCCCAGTCTTGTATTAATCTCTGTATTGTTAACACCCGCAGCTAACACTTTAACCAGCACTTCTCCTTCGTCAATTGATGGAACAGGAACGTCTTTATACACCAGCTTATCGTAGCCCCCATTCCCGACTGTAACAACCGCTTTCATAATTCTATCGCCTTCCTTAATTTCAAATCGCTCTTTGTTGTTATCAATCATTATAGTTCCTCCTTTTTATTTCAGCCCTTCTTCCCTTGCTTGATATTTTATATTGTTCCATAAAACATTCGTATTATCTAACAAAATCCAATTTTGTAATCTTCTATTAGTTTTTCCATAATTCTTCTAATTCCCTCGTAAGGAAATTTTACCAACTTGTCATTTATCTGTCTTTTCCATCCTTTATTAAAATCGAACAGAACATTTCTCCAATAACATTCTCAAGGTCTTCTCTTTCTAATTTATTCAGAAACTTATAACCATAAATCCCTTCTTAAAATTGCACAATAATTAACTCAAGAATAGCACATCTATTATGTAATATCAAATAGGTGTGCTACTAGTTTTATTAGCTTTAAATACAATTTGTAAATTAGGTTAAGTGATTTGAAATATTTATAAAACTTTCTATTTATTTGCTTTTAAAGCAAATAATAATTTCTCCTGTAACTATTCCCTTCTAATTCAAAAAATCAGATTATTCAACTTTTTATTATATTTGAGATTCCATCAATTAGTTGAATATTGAATCCATTATCATCTGTGACAATATAAAAGGTTATCTTAGGGCTCGGCGATATTGGTCCTTTAACACAATACTTATTACTAATCAACGTTTCCACAATTTCGTTTATATTCTCATACTCAATTCCTATCCTTATATTCTTAACCTATTCTACTGCATATTCCTTTTCATAAACTTCAATCAACTCTACCTGAGCCCCATAATCATTTCCTAAGAACACCAGATGCTGATATTCCATTTTCATTTCATTTACTATTTTCAATCCCAGAAGTTTATTATAAAAAAACAAGCTTCTATCCATATCCTTCACGTATAAAGTTATGTGCTTTATTATCATTTTACGCCTCTACTTTTCAATTTATATTTACCAATTTCATGATAATAATAATCTGTGTATCCCCTGTACGTGAATATATTTTTTCTTCCAAAATAGACATTACAAATCTTACTAATATTTTAATTGTTTTCAAAATCCATTTCAGCAATTCTATTGTAATGCTTCATTTCTTCACCACCTAACATATGCCTTCTTTTTTTACAATACAGTCTTTTATTATCTACAAAATATCATTTTTATTTTTCGTATATTTTCATGTAATTTTCTAGCATTATCCCTTTAAAAAGGTTTTTTTAACCTCATACAGATTCTTAAAATCCATCTCTTTTACAACTTATTAAAGGACCCAATTTCTATCAAATTTCCTTCTGGATCCGCAATATAACATGTTCTTTGTCCCCAAGGCTCTGTTGTGGGTTCTAAAATCGAAATAGCCCCCTTACTAATCGCCTTAATATATTCTTCATCTACTTGATCGAAAGTATCTACAGAAAGTGAAATTTCGAAATTACCATTAATACCTTTGATATACTCATATTTCCTACCTGTCATTTTTTCAAAATTATTTCTTCCATAAAGCAAAAACAAAGTATCATCTTTCATTAAATATACATTTGACGTATCTTCGCTTTCTTTTATTTCAAATCCTAATACGTCTCGATAGAAACAAATCATCGATGACATGTCTTTTACAAACAATCCAAACCCATCTAGTTTCACTTTATCTCCCTCTACCAATTCCTATTTATTCAATTGATATCTTTTACTCCATCTGCGGAAAACGTAGATATCATTATTTTAATACTTTTATTATAAGACAATTAAACTATTAATACAATAATCCTCTCCTTTTCACACATAAAAAGACCTTCTGTTTTCACATCAACGATGTTGAACCCAAACGGCCTTCTGACTTTTCACTATAAAATTATTAATATGTTATCCCCCCCATAATCATAGTAAACATTTAAGAATTACCCTAAACCAATACACAACCTTCTCCAAAAAGTTTAATTTCTTTTTTTACTTCCTCTACAGTAGGCATAACACGGAGTGCACCTTTTTTCGTTGTAACAAGCGATGCTGCACAATTTGCAAAACAAAGCATTTCTTTAATGGTCTCATCTGATAAATTATCCAACCCTTTCTCCATAATAAAATGAAGTACCGAACCCATAAAGGTATCCCCCGCTCCCGTCATTTCAACAGAATCATCTCTTATATGAGCTTTTACTTCTATCATTTTAGACCGATAATACGCTCTGCTCCCTCCCTTTCCCATAGATACTAAAATCAAGGAAACCTTATGTTTTTTTCTAATCCACTTAACCCCCTCCGAATAATCCTCTAATCCAGTAAGCCATTGTATTTCATCGTCTGATATCTTAAGGATATCACATTGTTTTATTCCCCAAAGCACGCACTCCCTTAGTTTCCGCTGATCTTCCCATAGAGCAAATCTAAGATTTGGATCAAAAGATATTATTACACCTGATTCTTTAGCCACGCTTACTGCATATTTTGTAGCTTTCCTATTTTTTTTATGTGTCATAGATACTGTTCCAAAATGAAAAATATTACTATTTTTTATCATATCTTCAGGTATTTCTCTCTCTGAAAGCATCATATCCGCACCAGGATTTCTGTAAAATGAAAATTCACGATCACCATCCTCTTTTTTATGAACCATTGCCAATGTTGTATGTACTTTCTGATCTTTCAAAAGTGCCACATCATCAACTCCCACTTCTCTAATAGCTTTTCGAAGTTGATCACCAAAAAAATCATCCCCTACTTTTCCTATAAATGCAGTTTTATGTTGCATTTTATTAAGCATTGCAAGCACATTACACGGAGCCCCTCCCGGATTCGCCTCATACAATGGATTCCCTTGAAGACTTTCTCCACATTCTATAAAATCTATCAGTAATTCTCCTAATGCAACTACATCATATTTTTTCATTTTTTTCACCTATTATTAATTCATGCATTTCCACATCCAAAATCACGCTCTGATCTGCATGAAAATTAATTCCTCTTGCACAAGCATCTGTGTAAAACGTCATAGATAACACTTGCTCCCCATCATTTACAAATATTTCCACACTAAACCGATCTATCAAAACTCGAAGATTTAATTCTCCTTTTTGTTTTCTTACATACGCTCTCCTTTGATGAATTGCAGCCCGTCTTATTCCTGAATATTTCCTATCTAATTTAATAATAGATTCATGTGGATCATAACTAATTGAAGTATAATAAATGCCATTATCTGCCACTCTCACCTCGAATGTCTTATAAATTTCATTTTCATCAGTTGGCCTAATCTTCAGGCTCAAATCAATACATCTGCCTTCAATTCCCGGTAAACTCAAATCATCTATAAATTGAATATTATAGTACCCTGTTTTCTTTCCATAGTATTGTTCAATCTCTCTCACTGGCCTCTGATACAATTTCCCTTCATTTAGTAAAATTTCTCTCGGAATGCTCATCTGCCCAAACCATAAAAATTCCGGTTTATACGTCAGTGTGTCCCAATTCTGCATCCAACCAATCATAATGCGTCTTCCATCCTGTGTCTGTAACGTCTGAGGCGCATAAAAATCAATACCATAATCAATCGTTCCATAAACTTCTTCATTAAAATTATGATTTTCATCATAATTTCCTGATATATACATTGTTCCATTTCCATTATGAAACTCCAAACCAACTGGCAGCATATCTTGCGGACTTATTATCAGCACCTGTTTTCCATCTAGTTCAAAAAAATCTGGGCATTCCCACATTTTTCCGAATCTTTTATTATTCTTAATTAGAATTTTTTCAAATTTCCATTCCAATCCATCTTTACTGCAGTACAATAAAATTTGTCCATCTTTGTCCTCTGTACAATTTCCAACAACGCAATAATATATTCCGTGATCATACCAAATTTTCGGATCACGAAAATCATACTTGCTTCCATTTTCAGGTAAATCCTGTACTGTAAGCACTGGATTATCTTTATATTTTTTATATGTCTCTCCATCCCCAATTGCAATGCATTGTTGTTGAATTTCTCTGTTTGTCAAGCTTTCTTTTTTCACTCCAGTATAAATCAATAGTTGCTCTCCTGTAGGAAGTTCAATTGCACTTCCAGAAAAACATCCGTTTGCATCATATTCTTCATCCGGTGCCATTGCTACCGGCAAGTATGTCCACTGAATCAAATCATCGCTCACAGCATGCCCCCAGTGCATTGGTCCCCAATGTGTCTTGTAAGGATAATATTGATAAAATAAATGATATTTCCCATCATAAAAAGAGAAACCATTTGGGTCATTCATCCACCCCACTCTTGATGTCAAATGATACATCGGCCGTGTGTCTTTTTCAATCTTCAATTCTTCTTGTTCTTCATAGGCAATTGCTGCATTTAACAATTCTTTCATCTCTATACTCCTTAAAAAATTCGGAGTGGATATCTCACGCCCCACTCCGATTATTGATATTATTCTAAATCAATTTAATTTTTATTTGCTTGCATCCTCATAACGATCATAAGCTGCTTGATATACACTAAGAAGTTTATCCATTCCACAGCTTTCTTTCAAAGTTGTAAGATAATTTTCCCACTCTTCATCTGTAGGTCCTCCGTTTTTAATCCACAAGCCTTCATTTTCAGATACAGTGTTTTCAAAATCAACTTTATACTGATCGATAACTTCCAATTCATCTTCTGTATACACACAATCAACCGGGAAAGTCACATCACTATCAACAAATTGCATCCAATAATCTTGTAAATCTGTAAGTCTTTCAACTGCACGATCTTCCATTTTAAATGTTGTATTATAGTAATCGCTCAAAATTAATTTTGGACCATATACTTCGTTTTCACTCTTTAATTCTCCAGCACTTTTGCCATATTTATCTTGGCTTTCTTCATCTGTTATGCTAATCCAAACTCCATCTTCATCTTGAGTAGTAAAATATGTTCCAATTGCGCCATACTGTAACTGCATAACAGTTTCAGGTTGATACCAAGAATCATAAAATTTCAATAAATTAATTGGGCTTTCACAAGCGCTTGTAATACTTAAATTACCACTATTTGTTCCCCCTCCAGTTCGAACAGTAACATTATGTGTTCCATCTGGACCATCTAATATAGGAAGAAACTCATAATCATCTGCATAATCCCCCATAAGTTCTTCAATATACCACCATGTTCCAACACCTACATAGCCTTGAGAACATTTTGCCATATACTGTGTATCGCTCTGGCTAAACATTCCATTATCCATTAATCCCTCTGCATACCAATCATGAAAATATGTTAAAGCTTCACGATAATTTTCACTAGCACACACATACTCTGCCGTTCCATCATCTGTAAGAATCAAATCATTACAAACATCGTTTATCCAATTGGTAAATCCAAATCCTGCATAAAAAATGTTCTGTCCCCAACACCACTCATCATAGCCAGTACTCATAGGAATAGTTGTCCCAGCATCATTTCCGTAATATTTTGCACTCATATCATTCTCTTGAAATTCTACAAGGACATCATGTAACTCATCTAACGTAGTTGGCATCTCTAATCCCAAATCATCTAACCATGCTTTATTTATCATGCTAAACTGAGGAATTGTATAAATACTATAATCTTCTTCGTCTCCAATTCCTGCTGTTCCCATTTTCTCAGCTGATGGAAGTCCATATACTTTTCCATCACTCATTGTAATAGCACTTAAAATCTCTGGGTTCTCTTCAAGAATTTTTGTTAAATTTGGCATATACTCTTCCGTAATGTATGGAGTCAGATCAATAAATGTACCATCTTCCCCATATCTAGTTAACTCGTAATTACTAAAGCCAACCCCTTGAAAGGCATCTGGTAAATCTCCACCCGCAATACGAATATTCACTTGTTCAGATAATGAATCACTCAAGCAATCCCAATCAATTGTGATTCCACTATCATCCTGCAATTGATTTAAGACTTCATTGTTTTCAAATCCACTACTCAACGCGCTAATTCCAGACAATACAGAAAATTGTGTTTGACTTTCATCTGTCTTTGGTTCATCTGAATTAACATCTGATGAATTTGTGCCTCCACACGCCGTCATCGATACCGCCATACAAACTGCTAGCACTCCAGATGCTAGTCTTCTCATTACATTTTTTCTCTCCATAATACTTTTCCTCCATATACTATAATTTTATGTGTAACCTAACCCTTTACCGCTCCAGCCATAAATCCTTTTTCAAAATATTTTTGAACAAAGGGATAAAAGATCAGCATTGGAGCCGCTGCAACTATAATTGACGCAAATTTAATTTCTTCTGTTAACTTGTTCAATTCCGCATATCCACCAGATATTGTACTTGCTTGATTTGCACTTACAGAACTTTTAATCAATATATTTCTAAGTACAAGTGGCAATGGCGCCATATCACTATCTGGCAAGTAAATTAACGCAGTGAACCAATCGTTCCAATAAGCAACCATACTGAACACCACCATAACTGCCATAATCGGTTTCGATAATGGAACAATAATTTTCATAAATATCTTCCACTTAGATGCCCCATCAATTTCTGCTGCTTCAACCATTTCCTTCGGAATACTATTTTCAAAAAAATTTCTTGTAATAATCATGTTTCCAACCGCTACACCACCTGGCAAAAACAAAGACCACATATTGTTAATCAAACCTGTATTCTTAACAATTAAATACGTAGGAATCAATCCTCCGCCAAAGTACATTGTTACAATAAAAAAAATACTTAAATACTTTCTACCTGGTAAGGTTTTGATACTCAAGGGATACGCCGTCAGGTATACCATTATTACAGAAAAAACCGTACCAATTACTGTATATTTAACACTATTTACATATCCTTTTACTAAACTATCATCTGAAAAAACTGCTTTATAACCATCCAAATTAAAATCACTAGGAAAGAGAAATGTTTTTCCAGCATATACATCATACGGATTGGAAACCGATGCTACCAACACATAATAAAGTGGGTATGCAATCAAAATCACAATAATCACACTCATTACAACAAGTACAATGTCACTTGTTCGATCAGAAGCTCCCTTAGAGTGTTTTCTATTTTTTAACATTTTATCCTCCTTATACAAAACTTGTGTCTTCAGATACTTTAGTAGCAATTCTATTAACAATAATCAACAAAACAATATTTATTACTGTATTAAACAAACTCACCGCTGTTGAATAACTATATTTGGCATTTTCTATTCCTTGCTGATATACATATACCGAAATCACATCACTTGTCGCTTTATTTAAATCCGTTTGTAATAACCATACTTTTTCAAATCCAACATTCATCAAATTTCCAGCACTCATAATAAGCATTAGCATAATTATTGGAAGCAATTCTGGTATATCTATTGCTTTAATTCGTTGAAACATAGATGCCCCATCAATTTTTGCTGCTTCATATAAAGAAGTATCAACATTTGCCAAAGTAGCCATATATACAATAATTCCCCATCCTGCATCTTGCCAGACTCCAGAAGCTATAT